>JAUSKS010000231.1 GCA_030646595.1 Gallionellaceae bacterium
CATGCGAGCCGCACGGCGCGCAGGCATGACGCCAGCGGCCAGGCCAATTACCACTGCGCTGATTTCGGCGAGCACCACAAAAAATACTGGCGTATCCACTGGCAAGGCTGGCAACAGGCCGTGCAAGCCCTGCGCAATGCCTATACCCAGCGTCAATCCAGCCAAGCCGCCCGCTGCTGCCAGCAGCATGGCCTCGCCCAGAAACAACAATAATATTTGTCCCTGTCGCGCCCCCAAGGCTCGCAGCAAGCCAATCTCGCCAGTACGCTCGGTGACGGCCATGGTCATGATGGTAAGTATGCCCACACCGCCCACCAGCAGCGAAATACTGCCCAAGGCACCAACGGCAAAGGTAATCACATCCAGCACAGAGCCCATTACCTCCAGCATTTTCTGTTGCGGTGTGATGGTGAAATCATCGCGCCCATGACGTGCGCTCAATACATCCTGGATGGCCTGCACCACTTTTTCCGGATCGGCGGTGGCCTGATAGGTCAGGTCAATTTCCATCAAGCCGCTGCGATTGAACAAGGCCAATGCGCGTACCGCCGGAATATACACCGTGTCATCCAGATCAAAGCCCAGTACCTGGCCCTTGGGGGCCATGACGCCGATTACCCGGTAGCGTTCCTCACCAACATGAATATAGCTGCCCAGCGGATTATCATTACCAAATAATTCCTGCCGCACCTTGCTGCCCAGCACGACAAAAGCTCGCGCTTGAGTAAGGTCTTCCAGCGGCAAAAAATTCCCTAACTGTACTTGCGCTTGAAAGGTTTGCGGAAACTCTGCGCTCGCTCCATACACTGTCGTGCGGCGGTTTTTTCCATTGCCGCGCACTTCGGCATTGCCCTGCACCGTGGGGTTGATGTGTTCCACCTGCGGTATACGGCGCAAGGCTTCTGCATCTTCAATAGACAGTGGTTTGGTAGAACCAAATACGCCGATGGCCGCGCCGTGAGTCTGTGTCTTACCCGGGTAAATGGCGATCAAGTGAGTGCCGAACTGGGAAAATTCGGCCAGCACAAATTGGTGCAAGCCTGCGCCGATGGAAGTCAGCAGAATGACGGCGGCAATGCCGATGGCAATGCCCAGACCAGTTAAAAAGCTGCGCAGACGATAGGCCAGAAAAGTGGAGAAAGTGAGGCGCAATATATCATTCAATAACATTCATCGCTCCCGCTTATCGTCTCGCCAACGCCGCCACTGGATCAAGCTGCGCTGCGCGCCGCGCCGGCCACACGCTGAACAGAATGCCGACGGTCAATGCCGTACCGCAGGCCGCCAGCACCGCCCACCACGGCGCAGCAACTGGTAGCGTGGGATAGAGATAGCCTATCGCGGCATTGCCCAACTCGCCCAATAATAAACCTATCATGCTGCCCATTACCGAAAGCAGTGCCGCCTCGGCAAAAAATAAACGGCGTATCTGAGCAGAGGGTGCGCCGAGTGCTTTCAACAGGCCGATTTCCTGGGTACGTTGCGCGACGGCAATCAGCATCACATTCATGATCAACACCCCGGCTACTGCCAGACTAATTGCGGCAATGCCGCCCACAGCCAGCGTCAGCGCATGCAGTATGCGATCAAACGTAGCGAGGACAGCATCCTGGGTAATCACCGTGACATCGCGCTCGCCATTATGTTGCTGCACTAAAATGTCTTCTGTTTCCTGTCTGGCGCGAGCAATCATGTCGCGGCTTTTGGCTTCTACCAGAATACGAAACAAGCCATGCGTGTTGAACAGCAAATGCGCCGAGGCGACCGGGATGATCACCAGGGTATCGGTATTCAAACCCAATGTTTCGCCTTGCGCCCGCAGCACACCGATCACGCGAAAACGTCGGTCACCCAGGCGTAGCCACTGGCCCACTGCTGTCTCAGCGCCGAACAATTCCTGCTTGACCTTGGCCCCCAGCACACATACGGGCGTAGCGACATGCCAATCGCCCGGCGGCAAAAATTGTCCTTGCGCCAATTCCATGTGGCGTATCGCCAGCAGATCAGAATTGGAGCCCAGCACGACAGCCTCACGGTTGCGCGATTCATGCACTGCCTGCGCCGCGCCCACCGTGAGTGGCGCGATGCGGCGTATGGCTGTGCTGCGCAACAGCGCCAAGGCATCGTCCAGCACAACGTCGCGGGTGGTTTGCCCCAGCAACATGCCGGGCGCGCTGCCCGCTGTCTCGGAACGGCCTGGCAATACAATTATCAGATTGGAACCCAGAGCAGAGAACTGGCCGATCACATAACGGCGCGCACCTTCTCCCAGCGCCGTCAGAATCACCACGGCGGCCACGCCTATGGACATGGCCAGAATCATCAACAGCGTACGCGAGCGCGCACCGCGCAGACTACCGGAGGCGAACAGCAGAGTGTCGGATAGATTCATGATTACCGGCGACACTACCCGCTAATTAATCAACATGCAATACAGCTGAGCAGTCACCCAATATAAGCGCTGCTGTGTGCGTCAACGCACGGTTAAATATGGGCAATAGCGCACTATAGGAGTATGGGAATCGTGTTCTTTGGTTCTAATCGTCCACTATCGGACTCCACCCTTTACCTGAAGGAAGAAACAAATGAACAAATATCCGCCGACCTATTTAAAGTATTCCCCACAGGTGCTGACCCTGGCCCTGCTCGCCACGTTTTTTGGGGTGGCATCACCTACATCGGCTGCCCCCTTGCTGGGTCCGGATGTATCCAGCTTTGCGGTTCTGGGTGCCACCACCGTGACCAATGTCCCTACCAGCACCATCGTTGGAAACGTCGGGGTTGCTCCAGGTTTTTCGATTACTGGCTTTAATTCCTCACCCGGCGTCGCAACAGCAGACGCCCAGATAACAAGCGGACTGGTACATACCACTACTGCCGTGGCAGCACAGGCGCAAAGTGATCTCACCATTGCGCAAACGAATTTAGGTCTTATGGGGCCGGGTACGCTGCTAGGTGTGGATCTAGCTGGCCTCACACTCTCGCCAGGAGTCTATACTGTGCCTGCCGGCGTGAGTAATCTAACCGGAACCCTCACCCTGGATGGACAAGGCAATGCCAATGCCGCTTGGGTATTTCAGATGCCGAGCACGTTGATCAGCTCACCCGGTTCAGTAGTCAATGTGATCAACACCGGCTCAGGTGCCGGGCTCTATTGGAATGTCGGCAGCTCGGCAACGCTGGATACCACCACCTCATTTCAGGGAAATATTCTCGCCCTCACCAGCATCACCTTGAACACCGGTGCGACTATAGGCTGTGGTAGAGCCTTGGCGGATACGGGTGCGGTGAGTATGAGCATGAACACTCTCGGCTTCGGCTGCGCAACCGGTACTGGTGGAGAAGGCAGCAATGGTTTCAGTGGTGGACTTACGCTGGCCACTGGTGCAAGTGGCGAGATACCCACTTTCCTTCCCTGTGCACCTCTCAGCGCCGTTCCGGAGCCCAGCTCTGCGATTCTCCTGATCAGCGGCCTGGTCGGACTGACGCTGTGGAGACGTCGGCAATACTTGGCAGACCAAATTGTCCGGAGCTAAGCTGGCTACGCAGCTTTACGCGTATCGGTCACAATCTGTCCATCCATCATCCCCAGTTGGCGCATCGCCCGTGCGCCGAGTTGGTTATCATGGGTCACCACAATCAAGGTCACGCCCTGTTCTGCTAACTGCTCCAGCAGGTGCATGACTTCCTTGCCGGTGGTTTGATCGAGATTGCCTGTAGGTTCATCCGCCAATAGCACTGCCGGACGCATGACGGTGGCGCGGGCAATGGCCACGCGCTGGCGCTGGCCACCGGAAAGCTGGTCAGGTCTGTGATCGGCGCGTTCGGTCAGGCCATAACTGTCCAGCAATTGTGCCACCCGTTGCTTGCGTTCTGCCACAGCCACGCCGCTTAAAATCAGCGGCAATTCGATGTTCATCGCTGCGGTCAAGCGCGGCACCAGATGAAAAAACTGAAACACAAAACCGATTTTCTCGCGCCGCACCTGCGCCTGCTGCTTATCATCCAGCGTGGTGACATCCAGCCCATCCAGGCGATAAACACCGGCACTGGGTCTATCCAGCAGACCGATCAAGTTGAGTAAGGTAGATTTGCCGGAACCGGACGGCCCCATGATGGAAACATATTCGCCTGCCGCCAGATTCAAATTAATGTTGCGCAGTGCAGCGACTTGCTGATCGCCCACCGTAAAAATACGGCTGACGTCGTCGAACGCAATCATTCTCCAGGCTTTCCAGTTTCAGCTTTCCCGGCTTCCGGCTGTACGCGCACACCGGCCTTTACGCCAGGACGATCGAGTGACAGCACAATCTGCTCGCCTTCGGCGAGGCCAGAAACAATTTCGATATATTTCCAGTTGGCTAAACCTGTGGTCACCGGACGATCTTCCAGTTTTCCATCTGTGCGGTATAGCAACACATGTTTGCCTTCCATCAAGGCTTGCGCGGGAATACGCACTACGCCTTCGTGCGCGTTGTACACAATCTCCACATCCGCGCTGTAGCCCACCAGCAATTTCTCTGCTTGCGGCAATTCGCTAAAAGTCACCTCCACTTCAACTGTGCGCGCCTGCTTCTCCAGGTCTGTCACATAGGGCGCGATACGTTTCACTTTGCCTGCAAATTGCTTACCCTTCATTGCATCCAGCGTAATGCGACCGGGCTGCCCCACTTTCAGCGCGGCAGCATCCACCTCGTCTATCGGCGCGCTGACAAACAGACAGCTATCATCAATCAAATCCATGGCCGCCATGGTAGGAATGCCCGGCAGTGCGGGTGTGGAATATTCGCCCAACTCGCCGCTGATATCCGCTACCACTCCATTGAATGGTGCGCGCAACACCATGCGCGTCAGGCTGGTGCGAGCCACTGCTATACGCGAATTGCCCTGCTTGATTTCGCTGTGCGCCGCTTCACAGGCAGCATGGCGGGTCTTGGCATCGGTCAGGGTGCGGTCCAACTGTTGCGGCGAAATAAATCCTTGCTGTTGCAATTGCCGCGCCCGTTCTGCTTCGCGTTGCGCGGCTTCGTCCAGCGCACAGGCCTCCTGCGCATGCAGCGTGGCAGTCTTTAGCTGCTCTTGCGCCAAAGCTTCCTGGGCCTGTAAATCCTCATTCCAGAGCTCCAGCAAGACCTGCCCGGCCACCACCCGCTCGCCTTTTTTCACTCTCATGCGCGCGATCTGTCCGCCTGCAGCAGGAGCCAGCTTGGCGCGGCGGCAGGCTTTAATGGTGCCCGCGCGGGTATTGCTGACTGTCGCCTCCACTGTTCCGCGCTCGACTTTTCCCAGCACGACTGGCATGGGCTTGGTGCGCAGGAAAAACCAAGCTGCTGCCAGTAACAAGGCTGAAAGAAGTAACAGCAGAATGAAACGAGAGACAGGAAACCTACGCTGGGCAGGTTGTGGCGAAGTCATGGGAAGCCAGCAAGCAAACAGGCATTAACAATGCCTATACGGCAGAACGAATACGAACCACTACATCTATACCCGCAGAAACCATGCCTGGAGGAATTTTGGGGAGGTTGCTGATAGTAATTTCGTCAGCAGGGATATCCATCAACTTGCCGCTCGCCACATCATAGAAATGGTGATGCGCACCAACATTGGAATCGTAAAAGACTTTGGTCGGGTCAACCAGCACTTCACGCAACAGGCCTTTTTCTACAAATAGCTTGAGGGTGTTGTAAACCGTAGCCTTGGAAGCATAAGCATGATGCGCATCAATCCGCGCCTGTATCTGATCCGCCGATAAATGCTGATGTTCGGAAAATAATATGTGGGCAATATCAATCCGCTGCCGTGTTGGGCCTATGCCATGTCGGTGCAAAAGCTTAACAGCATCTTCGCGCAGAAAAGGGGAGTCGGGATTCATAAGGCAATTATATGACAAGATTTCGAGAATGTCTAAAGTTAGTTCTAACTCCGCCATCCGGCCTGGTAAGGGGCGACCTCTATGGGCTGGGGCTGGCCTTTTATTTCATTTAACAGAATTTCCACGCTGGCTGGAGCCATGGTCACACCATAACGAAAATGGCCGCTGTTAATGTAGAGATTATGCAATTGCGGATGCCGCGCTATGGTAGGAATATTGGCTGGCGAGCCAGGACGCAGGCCAGCCCAGTGTTTGGCCAAGGGCATGCCGCGCAACTGCGGCAATATTTTCTGCGCGCGTTGCAGTAAATCTTCCCGCGCCGCAGCGGTAGTTTGTTTATCAAAACCTGTGTCTTCCAGCGTACTGCCGATCAATACATATCCATCGCGACGCGGAATTAAATATAAATCATCCTGCAACACGATAGGGGCCAAGGGAGGAACCACAAATTTATATAGCAACATCTGCCCGCACATCGGCTTGATATCAAGTTGCAAAGCATGTTTACCCAGCACTTCCCTACTCCAGGCACCTGCCGCCACAATATATTTATGCGCGCTGAACTGTCCGCATGAAGTACCTAGCGCCTGCACCTGATCTTGTTCATTTATCAAGCCGGTCACCGCGCAGTGTTCGATGATGCGACCACCCAACATTATCACCCGTTGATGCAGCGCGCGCAGCAAACGCGGATTACGCACCTGGGCTACCTCTGGCAAATACAGTGCATCGCCGGATATTCCAGATGCGTAATCTGCCGCCTTAACCTGGCACAGGGTAACTGCATGGGTGGCACACCACTGTTGCGCAAGTTGCAAATCGAAGGGCGGCAATACCAGCATGCCGCTGGTTTCGTATTCCGCATCAATCCCGCTGGCTGCATGCAAATATGCGACCCAGGCGGGGAATAAGGCAGCACTGTAGCGCGTCAAGCGCGTCACCTCATCGGGATAATCCCACGGACACAACGGCGACAGAATTCCACCGCCGGCCCAGGAAGATTCTGCTCCTGTTTTTCCGCGTTCCAGCACCGTGACGCTTGCCCCCTGCGCCAGCAAACGCTCCGCCGTAGCCAAGCCGATGATGCCTGCGCCGATTACAATATAATCCTGTTTCATTGCATCTACAGTCGTTGGTAAACCCGCGCATGATACTCTAGCGGCTGTGGATACATCTGCTGGGTTTGCTGTTCAGGAGAAGGGCGATGAAATTTATCTTGTTCATATTCGGCATGCTGTGTGCAACCCAGCTTTTGGCCGCCAGCGAAGTGAAGGATATTCCCACCCGAACAGGCGTGATGCAGCGCCTACTGATACTAAAACCTGAGCAACCGGCAGCGATACTGGTCATGTTTGCTGGGGGTAATCATGCGCTGGGTATCCGCCAGGATGGCGGCATAACATGGGGCAGTGCCAGCCTGTTGTTGCGCACCAGCCCGCTTTTTGTACACAGCGGTTTTACCGTAGTCATCGTAGATGCTCCTTCGGATTATCAAGCAGAATCGCTGGGCAATTTCCGCGAAAGCGGAGAACATACACGCGATCTGGCAGCCATCCTCGCTTTTCTACGCAAGGACACAACCCTGCCCATCTGGTTGATAGGCACCAGCAGTGGCACCACCTCGGTGCTTAATGCCGCCATTTACCTGCAACAAAATGGCGCGGATGGAATTGTGCTGACTTCCGGCATCTCTGCCGAATCGGGTGGTGCACTGATCACTCAACTCGCCAAAATTCGCCTTCCCACTTTATCCATACGCAAAGTTGACCCCTGCCACCCCGCGGAGAATTCAAGCCACATGAGCGCCTTCAAAAATTCGTCACGAGCGGAAGAACTCACGGTACAGAACCCTGTAGCAGTCGACACTGACCCTTGCCGGACCCCGCCCACCCATGGCTACCTCGGCCTGGAGAATCAATTGGTGAGCAAAGTTTCCGGCTGGATTAAAGCCTTCCTGCAGCACAAAAAATTTATTTAGCCGGCCGAATTACCCCGCAACCCCGTGAAATCGCCATTCAAACAGGCAAAACTGACCATTTATCGGTTTATGCTAACACTCTCTCCACGGCTGACTTAATATCCCACCCATACAGAAAGGAAGAAAAAATGAAACACTCGATTGGCATGTCTACGATGAAAAGAATCCAGCTTGGGTTTACTTTGGTTGAGCTGATGGTAGTTGTGGCCATCATTGGGATATTGGCGGCGATTGCATATCCGTCATATACCAGCCATTTGGTCAAAGGTCGGCGCGCATCGGCGCAAGCCCATCTGATGGATATTGCGCAGCGGCAGCAACAGTATTTGCTTGATGCGCGGAGCTACGCGACCAGCCTAACTGCTCTTAACATGACTACCCCAAGCGATGTCTCTGCCTTTTATAACGCTATCACAGTTTCTGCTGTCGCCGGACCCCCAGCCGGCTTTACCGCAACTGCTGCACCCAAAGCAGGAACCGCTCAGGCAAATGACGTCACGCTGAGTATTAACCAGGCCGGAGTGAAATCTCCTGCCGACAAATGGTAGATAAACGCTATGGACATGCCCTGCCCATCTCTGCCAAGTTTTAGACACCCTGTCACGACAATGCACAGGTGTGAAACTGCCGGTTTCACCTTAATAGAACTGCTGGTAACCATTACTGTCGCCGCCATTCTGGCATCATTGGCCGCTCCCTCATTTAGCAGCCTGATAGCCAATCAGCGTACCAAGAGCGTGGCCAGCAACCTGCATCTTGCCCTGACCATAGCGCGCAGCGAAGCAACCAAACGCAATGCAAATGTAACCATGTCAGCCAAGACAGGCGGCTGGGTAAACGGCTGGACCATATTTCCCAATGCTGCGTCTACCAACATTTTGCAAGATTACGCCTCCACCAAGGGCGTCGCTATTGCTGCCACTAATTCGGGCGGCGCAGCCACCACCACAGCGGTATATCAAAGTTCCGGGCGTGTGCAAGGAACGGTAACGTTCGTCATCACCGCTTCTGCCGGGGGTAGTGCGGCAGACCGCTGTGTATCGGTTGACCTGAGTGGCCGCCCCTACGTGAAAGCCGGAACATCATGCTAAACCACCCCCCATTCCGCCACCACACCCAGCACGGCGTGTCATTGCTGGAGGTGCTGATCACCATTGTGATCCTAGCCTTTGGTTTGCTTGGTCTGGCCGGCCTGCAGGCAAAAATTCAACTAGTCGAAGTCGAATCCTTCCAGCGCGCCCAGGCGATACTGCTGCTGAATGACATGAGCGAACGTATCAGCGCCAACCGCGCCAATGCGGCAACTTATGCCTCCACCACCACCTGGGGCACGGGTAATAGCCAACCAACTGACTGCACCAGTCAGGCCGTTGTGAAAGACCGCGACACATGCGAATGGAGCAACGCCCTGAGAGGGGCGAGCGAACAACAATCAGGGGTTAGTACGGTTGGCGCGATGAAAGATGGGCGTGGCTGCATCACCGAAGTACAGGCCCCCAACCTTGCCACCGGTGTTTGCACACACGGCATCTATCAAATCACCGTAGTCTGGCAAGGTCTGCACCAAACCGCTGCGCCCGCCTCTGCCGTAACGTGTGGCCAAGGGTCATATGGCACTGAAAGCTACCGCCGTGCCATTTCTGCACGAATTGCCATAGGGTTGCCCACATGTATCTAATTTATGGATGCTGTCTATCATGAGCAAACGCCTCAAAGGACTTCAATGCGGTCTTTCGCTGGTCGAGATGATGATAGCGATCACCCTGGGTTTGCTCATTCTGGCCGGACTCACCACAATTCTGGTCAACAACAGCCGTGCTCGCAATGAAATCGAACGTGCCAACCGGCAGATCGAAAATGGTCGCTACGCCTTGCAAATGCTGGCCGATGATCTGCGGCTTGCTGGTTATCTGGCTGAATTCAATCCCCATCCTTTGGCAGATCCGCTAGCCTTGCCTGATTCATGTGCCACTGCACTGGCAGATTTGGTAAATAATTTGCCGCTGCATGTGCAAGGCGTAGACAACGTCACAAGCACAACTCCGTTATCCTGCTTGAGCGATGTCAAAACGGGTACCGATATTCTCATTATCCGCCGCGCCAGCACCTGCGTACCCGGCGTTGCCGGCTGTGCAGCGGTTATTGCCAATGCACCCTATTTTCAAGCCTCACAGTGCAGCGCGGAACTGAACTTGGCGCCTGTCGGCGCCACTGCAGCCAACGCTCGTAATGCCCATTTCAAGTTGGAAACAGACACTTCCATTCTGACTACCACCGCAACTGCCTTGCACAAGGGAGATTGCACGACTACCAATACCATTGCAAACATTCACCAATATCGCACTCACATTTATTTTGTGGCCAACAACGACCGGGATGGTGACAACATTCCGACTCTAAAACGCTGGGAGCTCGGCGCTACAGACCCCGTCCCGCTGGTTGAAGGAATCGAGAATTTTCAAGTCGAATATGGCATAGACAATGCGACTTCCATTGTTGGCTTTACTTTCGATGGGGTGCCCGATGTTTTTACTTCTGCCCCAAGCAGCATCACCGCCTGGCGACAAGTTGTCTCTGCCAGAATCTTTCTGCTGGCTCGCAACACCGAAATCACCAACGGCTTTACTGACACAAAAACCTATTCAATGGACTCTGTCGGCAACCAGACCGACCCATGCAGCGGCTTCAGCGGCACCCAGCTCACCACTTGCCGCAGCTACAAACGCCACGCTTACCAATCCGTGGTGAGGTTAAACAACCCGGCTGGAAGGAGAACACCGTGAAGCCGATGCGTCATCCACAACGCGGTGCTACCCTGGTAATCAGCTTGATCATGCTGATACTGTTGACGTTGCTTGCCGTGACCAGCTTTAATCTGGGCAAAGGCAGCCTGCAAACTGTCGGCAACATGCAGCACCGCAACGAGGCAATGGCAGCTGCTCAGGAAACTATGGAGGAAGTCATCAGCACCACACGACTTTTTTCAAACCCGGCAGCAGTAATCCCTGCCGCCAGTTCATTTTGCCCCAATGGCGGAGCCGACAATACCAAGTGCATAGATACCAATCGGGATGGAGTTACCGATGTGACAGTTACCATCACACCTACCCCAACTTGTATCAAAACAGAAATAATCCCAAATGACCGGTTTGCCGTTGGTGATGAGTGCCACAATGGAACCAATGCGTTTTCTCGCTGTGCCGACACGATTTGGGAGGTCACCGCATCTGCAGTAGATGCCACCACGCAAGCGCAATATAGCGTCACGCAAGGTATGGCCGTACTCGTGGACAGAAATAGAGTCTCGGCAGTTTGCCCGCCCCCGTAATTATTGAGAAGTAAATCAGGAGGAACCAAAATGTGTACATTTTACCGTTCAAAACTGCTTACATTGATTGTGTGCTGCGCAGCCCTGTTCGCTCCCCTGCACACCTCGGCGGAAGACATAGACATATTCACCGGTGCTTCTGCCGGCACTGCCGCCAATCCACACATTCTCTTTGTTCTGGACAATACTTCCAACTGGTCACGGCAAAGCCAGAAGTGGCCAGGCGGCCTGACGCAAGGGCAGGCTGAAGCACAAGCGATCAAGGATGTCATTAATTCGCTCACCACGACCGACATCAATATGGGTCTGATGGAATATGCGACGGGTAGCGGGGGTCCCGGCGGTTTTATTCGCTACGCGATCCGACCCATGTCAGGGGTGAATATTACTAATTTCAGCACTGAGCTCGATGAAATCTACAACAACATTGGTGCCAGTGATGAAAAAACTAATGGTTCTCCCTACGGCCCGCTGATGTATGACGCCTATAATTATTTTGCCGGTGCCAGTTCTATCGCTCCCGGTGCCGTCCTAGCGAGCAAGGCAGACTCGGGGGGTTATACGACCACCTATTCACGCTACAAATCGCCACTGTCATCAGAAAATAGCTGCGCCAGAGCCTTTATCATATTTATTGGTAACCCAAGTTCCAGCGGTCCGGATGCTGACGATGCAGCTAATACTACCGCTATGTCCGGCGTCGGCGGCAACACCACTCAGTTACCCCTGCCCTATCTCACCACTTCCGACGTGACCACTACTACAGTATTGGGCAACACCATGCAATGCTATGCCAGCCCGCCTTCCAGCGCGGTCGGCGCAGCTGGCTACGAGACCCAGTGCGCCGGTTATACCAACGGTTGCGTAATAGGCAATGCCGTCGCCAGCACGGCACCAGTCGACTGTGCCAGTGGTACGTTGAGTTATTCCGTCATAGGTACCCAAACGGGGGTCGCTGCCGGAACCGTTTCCCATGCTATCACCAGCAGCACGGCCGGTAGCGGCTCCAATTGGACTATAGGCATGTCCAGCCACCGCTACACCAGTGGCACTTCGGTAACCATCAGCGGGTGTGCGGTCAGTGGGGGTAAAACCTTGAATGGCACATATACCATTAGCAGTCCCACGGCAAATTCATTTGTCATCAGCAAGAGCGGCAACCCGCCCACCTGCGGAAGCGATGGCAGCGTATCCGGCACCGAACCGGCCATAGCCAGCAGCACAACCAATTTGGGCTATACCGCACAATGCTATTCCAGTTCGGCTGCCGGCACGTGCTTCACCACCGACTATGCCGCTTGCAGCAATGGTACTTACAGCGGTGGCTGCGCTTGCGGCACTCCGACTGCCTCCACCACTCCCGGCTGCGCCTCCGGCTACAGCAAATACGAAGTGAAGGGCAAGGACGTTATCTCTACCTTGATGGCCAGCAGCAGCACATTTGCCGATACGGCACCGCGCAATGCCGATGAATGGTCACGCTTTCTTTTCAATAATGGCGTTCCCGTTGCGAGCGGGGTCACCGCCACTTCAAAGTTCATTAGCACTTACACTATAGACGTTTATAACGCTCAACCGAACGCTGTCCACACGGCTTTACTCATGAATATGGCCAAATACAGCGGCGGCAAATACTTCGCGGCCACAAACTCGGCTGCCATCGTCAATGCCATCAAAAAAATCGTGGCAGAAATCCAGTCGGTTAACACCACATTCGCTTCTGCCAGCTTGCCGGTCAGCTCCACCAATCGCTCACAGAATGCCAATCAGGTTTTTATCGGTATGTTTCAAACTGATCCGGAGGCGAAACCGCGCTGGTTTGGCAATCTGAAGCAATATCAGATCGGCTTAGATAATGGTGTACCGGGTTTGCAAGATGTGGTTAACGAGCCAGTAGTCAACAACGTAACAGGTTTTCTGGGTGACTGTACGGTCAGTTTCTGGACCACGGAATCACGTACGGAATATTCCGCTAGCAAGCCTTGGGCCAGTACCTTTTACTGGGAAAATATCACAGGCGTGGTGCCCTCGCCCAGCGGAAAATGCACCACACCCATTGTTGACACGCGCGTAAGTCCCAATACGAACTTCGTGCACAACATATTTTCAGATATGCCGGATGGCGCGCTGGTGCAAAAAGGTGCTGTTGCCGAAGTGCTGCGCAAGGGCAATAACCCGCCTGCTACCGACACCACGCCAACTTGGGCGGTAAATCGCACGCTGTATACCGTCGCTCCCACGCCGGCAGGACTGGTTGCTCTTTCTACCAACCCCGCCGGGATGGACAGCGATACCCTCAGCTTCACCCAAGGATATGATTTCAATAATGAGACCAATCTGTACGCGCAGAGCAGCGTTACCCGCGCCTCCATACATGGCGACATCATCCACTCGCGACCTCTGGCCATCAACTATGGCACACTCGCTGCTTCCACCGTCGGGGTAACCGCTTTTTACGGTTCTAATGATGGTACCCTGCGCGCCGTGAGCACCTCTGGCACTTCGGCAGGCAAGGAGCTGTGGGCGTTTATCGCCCCCGAGTTTTCCAGTACCTCCGCCAGCCGCAACCCCACCAGCAGCAGCAATCCGTTGGAGCGACTGAGGCTGAATAATCCGCTGGTAAACTATCCGGTTTCACCAGCTCTTACCGGTACGCCCAGTCCTATACCCAGAGATTATTTCTTTGATGGAACGATTGGCGCCTATCAAAATAGTGATAACACACAAGTCTGGATCTATCCGACCATGCGCCGCGGCGGCAGGATGATCTATGCGCTCGACGTAACTAATTCCAGCCCAACTTCTACCGCCACAACCAAGGTTGCTTACAAATGGCGTGTCGGCTGCCCTAACCTGACCAACGATACCGGGTGCACCACAAGTGCCTCAGGAACATCCATGTCGGGTATCGGACAAACCTGGTCTACGCCGATTGTCTCCATTATTAAAGGGTACTCAGCAACCGCCCCCTCAATAGTCATAGGCGGTGGATACGATAACTGTGAGGATACCGACTCATCCACTACCACTTGCACCAGCAGCAGCAAGGGTAAGGTGGTATATGTTCTGGATGCGGACACCGGAGATGTCATCCGATCGTTCAGCACCGTGCGCAGCGTGGCGGCCGATATTTCCCTGATTGATACAAACGCAGATGGCAGTACGGACTATGCCTTTGTCGCTGATACCGGGGGTAATATCTACCGCATCAGCTTTGTCACTTCGGGCGGTGTCGCCGCCGCCAGCGCTGACTGGACCATCAAGCGTGTCGCCTATACCAACGGTGCCGGGCGAAAATTCATGTACCCGCCGACACTCTTGGCATCAAAAGGGAAGGTATACCTGGCGATCGCATCGGGTGATCGCGAGCGGCCCCTGAGTACCAACTACCCCTACACTACGCCAGTCATCAATCGCTTGTATGTGTACGAGGATGATTTGGCCAGGGGAGACGCGGTCGGCGCAACAGTGGACACGGCTATCAACCTCGACGGCAGCTCCATGAGCAACTTCACTACCGATGGGGGTTGCGCCCAGGCAGCTTTCACAAGCATATCCGGGAAGGTCGGTTGGTATATGGATTTCCCTAATCGGGGAGAACAGGGAGTGACGTCTGCCGTGATCGTCGGCACCTTGGTTGCCATGAGTACCAATCAGGCTGTGGTGGCAAGCAACACCTGCACTACCAACCTGGGCATTGCCCGCGGATACTGGGTCAACCTGCTGAATGGCTCAGGTGCTATAGGGGTAGCAGAGAATGCGCGCTGTGGTGGGACACGCTCCAGCGAATTTACCGGTGGCGGTCTGCCACCCTCTCCGGTGATTGTTACAGTACAAATTGGTGATGAAACTGTGACAGGGTGCATTGGCTGTATCGGCTTGAAAAAGCCTGATGACCCTCCATGCACATCAATACTGTGCTTCCCCGAACCACCAATCACAGTCAATTCAACCCGTAAATCACTTTACTGGAAAAACAATCTGGACAATTAAAATAGACCGGTTACTCATGAAAAAACCCGCCCGTGCAAACGGGTGGGCTTTTTGTTGCACCGCATTCAAGATGCCGCAATGCCCGAACCGAGCGCCTTGGGCAATGGAAATACTACATTCTCACTGATACCTTGAAGTTCGTGTACGCTACTGGCACCCATTTTTCGCAATCGCGCAATCACATCCTGCACCAGCACCTCCGGTGCGGAAGCGCCAGCAGTGATGCCTACATGTGACTTGCCTGATAACCACTCCGCCTGCACTTCACTGGCATTGTCCACCAAATAAGCAGGCACCTTCCTGTGATCTGCCACTTCGCGTAAACGGTTGGAATTGGAACTGTTGGGCGAACCGACCACAATCACTACATCACATTGCCGCGACAACAGCTTGACCGCATCCTGACGGTTTTGCGTGGCGTAACAGATGTCATCTTTTTTGGGGCCGGTAATGCCGGGGAAGCGCACCTTGAGCGCGGCAATGATGGTACTAGCATCGTCCACTGACAACGTGGTCTGCGTGACAAAAGCCAGAGTACTTTTATTCTTGACCACCAGGCGCTGCACATCTGCGGGTGATTCCACCAGATACATGCCGCCACCACTTTGCCCCATCGTACCTTCCACTTCCGGGTGCCCGGCGTGACCGATCATGATAATTTCCATGCCCTGCTCACGCAGGCGTTTAACTTCGACGTGAACTTTGGTCACCAACGGACACGTCGCGTCGAATACAGTCAAGCCGCGCGCCTTGGCTTCATGCCGCACTGCCTGCGACACGCCATGCGCGCTGAAAATAAGGATACTGCCCGCAGGCACATCAGACAAATCCTCAATGAACACTGCACCTTTTTTACGCAGATCGTCTACGACAAATTGGTTATGCACCACTTCATGCCGCACATAGATAGGCGCACCATGCAGCGTCAGCGCCCGCTCGACAATTTCAATGGCACGATCAACGCCAGCGCAAAAGCCGCGCGGGTTGGCTAATAATAATTCCATCAAGTCTTCTCCGGTTTGTTCATGAAGCTTTCCAATAGCATAAGCGCGGCACCGCAGGTGATGGCGGAATCTGCCAGGTTAAAAGCAGGAAAGTGGTAGACACCCCAATAAAAATCAAGAAAATCTACCACGTAACCATAAGCAATGCGATCTATCAGGTTACCCAAGGCACCACCCAATATCAAGGCCAAGGCCAAGCAAAATAATTTCTGTTGCACATGTCGACGTAGCAGCCACACTATCCAGATTGAGGCGATGATAGCAATAGCGCTGAATAGCCAGCGCTGCATGCCACCCGCATCGCTCAGAAAACTGAACGCTGCACCGGTGTTATGCGCCAACACCAGATTGAATAAGCTAAAAATAGCGAGACTTTCACCATACATAAAATGACTGGTGATCCATATTTTGCTGATCTGATCCAAAATGATGACCAGCGCGCTTAACCCCAACCACCGACTAAGCATACTTACGTACCTCGCCACTACCAAATAAATTACTCACGCAGCGTCCGCATATTTGCGGATGCGCCGAATCGCTGCCCACATCGGCACGATAGTGCCAGCAGCGTTCACATTTTTCTCGTGTGCTGGGCGTCACCACAATGCGTTGCGCCGTTTCATTTTCCGCCCTATGCACAGTAGCGCGTGAAGTAATTAATACAAAGCGCAGATCATCCCCCAAGCGGGTCAATAAATCGAAGTCATTTCCTGCTGCATAAATATCTGCTTCTGCTGCCAACGCCTGGCCTATATGCCCGGCAGCGCGCACTTCTTCGATTTGTTTATTGGCTTTGGCGCGCCAAGCACAAATGGTTGTCCAGGTTGTCATCAGATCATCTGCTTGCAACAACACAGGCAGCTTATGCCATGCTTGCTGGAATACGCTCTGGTCATGTTTGCCGCTTAACACCTGCCACACCTCTTCAGCAGTAAAGCTGAGTATGGGTGCCATCAATCGTGTCAGGCTATGAGTGATGTGGTACAAAGCATGCTGTGCAGAACGGCGCGCAGTGGAATTTTCTCCGGCGGTATAAAGGCGATCTTTCAGAATATCGAGATAGAAACCGCCTAAGTCCTCGGAACAGAAAGTCTGTAATTTCTGCACCACCACATGAAACTCATATTTTTCGTAAGCACCGCTTATTTCATTCTGTAGCCGTTGAGTCAGTGCCAATGCGTAGCGGTCTACCTCCAACCATTCGCTCACTTGCAAGGCATTTTGCTGCGGGTCAAAATCGCTGATATTGGCCAATAGAAAACGCAAGGTGTTGCGAATGCG
>JAUSKS010000234.1 GCA_030646595.1 Gallionellaceae bacterium
CGCCGACGACAAATCGCCACCTACCGCAAGCAAGCCATTGGGGCTATTTAATGCCTGTGTTAGCGGTGGAAAAGGCGTGTCATTATTTAACAATCTGAGCATACCGAATCTTTTATCCCAAATTACAGGTATTATTCTATAAAATACATTGGTATAAACTCTACCCATCAATTGTATTAATACCGTATAGTAATCTTACCTATCAGGAATACATAACCATTGTTGTTCTGCAAGGAGTAGGGCTGTGGGATTATTTGGGAAAAAAACGGATCACCCGATGGCAGACCTCAAATCAGCACAACAATTGCTGAAAGATGTCCCGCGCAATGACGCGCTCAAAGCCTTGCAGGAGATCACCGACTGGATCGAGTCGGTACGCGATAACGCGGATTTTCATGTGGATCAGCGGCTGGATGTACTCAGCCTGCTGGATGAGTCTGCGCGTACCCATATGCGTAAACTGGTATACGATTATTTTTCTGCCCAATCTTTATCCCAGTTCCAGGAAAACCGCACCTGGATGACACTGAACCAATTTTTTTCCCACACTGCTCAGGCCTATTACAAAATATTGAGCGATTACCGTAGTGGCAACAAGGGCAGCTCGGCCATCAAATCTTCTTTACCGTTGGTGGCCGCTCGTGGCATTTATGCCTCCATGGGCAGATTAAAGCTCGCAGCAGCACGTTATACGCCGGTGGAACAAATCCTGTGGCAGCAGATGGCGGAATTTTATTCCCATGCCGAAGCACAGCAATATTTGAATACCCCCTTAATCCTCTACCCGGGCACCATAAAAGAAACCTCGGTACGCAACAAATTTACCAGTATGCTGATATGGTACGCTGCTGGCTCAAGCACCCTCAGCCCGCGCAATATGCACTTGGCCGAACGCTTGACCACCCATTTTGCCAAGCATCTGACTGTGGCTAATCAGATCACGCCAGACAGCCTGTTTTATTTCGATTTGGCACACCCTACTCCGCCGATAAAAATAACCTCTGAAACCCTGTCCGATGCGGGCAGACGTTTCATAGGCGTGGGTGAGGTTATACCGCATATTGAAGCGCTACTCAAAATCCTGGAGAAAAATATTGTGCCTGAGGAGGTTAATCTGGGCGGACTCTATGCCCCTAGCACGGTGCGCGATGTGGCGTGTTATCTCGCCGGTCATTTAACCTCGCCTCCACCTATGCGCCGCAATATTCGGCGTCAGATCAAAGTCAACATGAACGTGGTCCATGGTTTTTCCAATATTGCAGAGCCTGCCAATAATATGTCTGGCATGACCTGGGAAGCTGAAGACATCAGCGCCACCGGTTTTCGCTGTGTGCTGCCTGCAAGCAATGCAGAAGGTATCAGAATCGGCTCGGTGATTGGCATTAAGCCAGAAAATGTGCCACACCGGGGCGTGGGAATAGTACGTCGCTTGAACCGCGATGGCCTAAGCAATCTACATGTGGGCGTCGAGATGCTGAGCAAACAGGTGGATACTGTATCCTTGCATGTGCAAGGCAGCTACGCCATGGCTACAGAACAAATCGCGCTGTGGTTAAAAAAGATGGAGGAAGATAGCAGCGAGGTTCAGCTGCTGATGAATGCGGATACTTTCTCGATGAGCCGCAGTTTGAATACCGAATTCGACGGCAAAGGCTATCTTCTGATTCCGGTGGCTCTATTGGAAAAAGGTGTAGATTACGACTTGGGGCGCTACCGTAAAGTAGAAGAAGACTCCGCAGATTACTAAAATATCCATGTATGTGCCCAGCCGAACTGAAACATCCGCCATTGCCTTAAATTCATAAGGTCAGCTACACTGCAAAAGCCGTGTAAGGTCCGAAGTCCAAGATGGCCACTTTACATGGCATTCCTTAAACCTATCCCTAGGAGAATCTTATGCTAACAACAGGAACAAGAACACTGGTTGGTTTTTTATTCGCTGCATTATTGACAGGCATTTCTGCACCTTCGTTTGCGCAGGTACCGACGAATATTTCTTACCCAATAAATGGCATGTCATACAATAATTACATCAAGGCAAAATTTGACGCCAATTGTGCGGGTGGCTCGTGGTCAGCAAAATGGGGATTTGATTCAACCACAGTCGGTGGTGGTACTTTTTATGATCATATCAGCGTTCAATTCGGGCATAAATTAACCACAGGTTGGCATGTGTTTTGGGCAACAACACCTTGTGGCAGCGACAAAGTTCAGTTCTATGTCTATTAAGCGCTAAGCAACTTTCTCTCACCTTAACCGCGATCTGTTGAGGTGAGAGGATGCCAACTTAAGGATGCCTCTTGAAGTCAGACGCTGTGACAAAACAGACACTGGCCCGCTAGCAACATCCCCGTCGCCAATTTATACAGCCCATAACATCCCACTCCCGCCACCAATAATCCGGCACACAAACGCACAGGGCGCGACTGCGCGAATTTTTTGACTCTGCTGTAAAACAAACCCAGCGCTAGCAAATTAGGCAGGGTTCCGATACCGAAGGCCAGCATGATCAATCCGCCCTGCCATGCATTACCCATCGCCAAGGCAGTCAGCAACACGGTATAGACCAAACCGCATGGCAACCAGCCCCATGCCATGCCAAGCCAGAATGCCTTGTTCAGGCTATCAACGGGTAGCAGACGGCAGGTGTAGGGTTGAATTTTTTTCCAGAGCGCGCTGCCGACATTTTCAATAATGCGCACACCCTTTCCAAATCCGGCCAGATAGAATCCCATGACGATCATCATGGTGCTGGCCAGCGCGAACAATACATGCTGCACCGGCATCCCGCTTTTCAGTGCCAGCCCGCCTTGCCCTATCACGCCGACTATGATGCCCGCCACGGTATAACTCAAAATTCTGCCGCCGTTATAAACCAGTTGAAACGGCAATGCCGGACGGCGGTTGGGTAATTGCATGGATACCACGCCGACGATGCCACCGCACATGCCGGCGCAATGCACACCGCTCAACAGCCCGGCAGTAAATACCGAAGTCATGGCCAGCCATAAGAACGCGTCCATGATCTAGTCTGCCGGAGATAATGCCAGTAACGGTGCCATCAACACTGGAAAATCCTGTGGTGGGGAATATTGCAGCACCGCTTTGTTTTTCCTATTCAGCGCGATGTCCAGCCCTGATTGCGGGTAGAGCAGATGCAACACGTCATTTTTTTCTTCACGTACGCGACGGGCTGGTGCGCCGAAGCGCTGAGCTATCAGCGCTTCATCCAAGGAAGATGAGGGCAGGTAAGTTATGCTGGCAATTTCAGCGCGCAGAATTTTATCTTTGTCGTCAGGATGCAACTCGACTTTGCGCCCGCTGCCCAATGCGCTGGTGCGTAGGCCGCGCTCATACATGCTCTGTAGCTCTGCTTGAGACAGTGCTGCTGCCAAAACCACCTTGGCGCTCAGGCCGCTTAGGCTGATTCGATCGAAGTATGCCTCGGCTGCCAATTTTCCGGCATCGGAAACAAACAGGCTGATTTCTGCTGACTCGTGAAATTTG
>JAUSKS010000262.1 GCA_030646595.1 Gallionellaceae bacterium
AACAAGCGAAAAGCATCAATGCCCAGTGCATACAAGCGCTCCTTGTCCGGCTCCATGGGTGTAAGCGGGCGCGGATAAATCATCACTGCCGGATGATCCGGTTGCAACAGCCACGGCATATCCACAAAACGGATGTCATTAAGATCATAGTTGGTCAGCGCATCGGCATTGCTGTTAAATATTTGCGAAGCAGCGTAAACCGGTAGCGCCGCATTCAGGTAAGGACGAATCAAGCGCGCCTTTTCTGCATCCGCTGCCAGAAACACCATATTGCCTGGCGCAATAACAGGCGGGGCAATATAGTTGGGGTCAGGTATGCCCGATGCCGTCAGCGGAGCCGGGCTGGGGGTGGGCACAGGATCGCCCGGCGCAGTCGGCAACAGCGCCAGCACCGCGGGATCATTGTTGAACAAAACTTCAGCAGTAATGCTGCCGCCCAGTGCTTGCCATTCCGCCGAGAAAGCCAGCACTAATCTTTTACTTAATGGCGTATCCGTGCTGACGATGGTGGCATAGCGCAGCTTGGCTGCGCTGGCTAGCTGGGCCACCTGACGGGCTTCTGCTTCTGCCGACAAACCGAAAAAATACAGCTTGTCTGCGCTCTTACCTTCCACCAGATTCAGCGCCAAGGTTGGCACGGTAATATCAGTCTGGGTAGCCAGCGCCGCCACGCCATCACGCGTCAGTGGCCCCGCCACTGCTACCGCGCCATTGGCAATAGCCAGTTGATATAGGGTGACAATATCTTTGCCCTCATCAAAACTGCCATATACCTTGATCGGCAAGGCATGGCTTTGGCTGCCCGCTGCGGCGAGAAAACCCAGATGTACCGCATCAGCAGAAGCGCCAAAGGCCGCTGATTTGAGCGGCAGCAGCAGCGCGATATGCGGCTCTGGCTTTTCATCGGCAGCAGGTATGGGTGTAGACACCTGGCCTAAAGGTTGCACCTCAACTTGAGGGGGTGCTTCCACGGCAGGCATGATTTCCACTTGCCCGGCAGCTTCTACTGCGGAGCTGGGCTGTACCGTAGAAGTGGCTGGGGGTTGCGGCGATATGGCAGGCGCAGCCTGGGGCGGGGCAGGTGAGATGATAGGAGCAGGGCTTTCGGAAGTGGCACAGCCGCTCACGCTCACGTATAGTGCGGCGGCTGATAGTAAGCAAATATAAAAGGGAAAACGGTGCATAGCGCGGACCAAAAACAAAAATTGGAGTGTGCATTATATGTAGTTGCCACCCCAATTGGGAATTTACGTGATATTAGCTTGCGCGCGCTGGATGTATTGGCCGCAGCAGAGGTGGTTGCTGCCGAAGACACGCGCACTACCGGCCATTTGCTCGCGCATTATTCCATTACGGCTGCCAGGCTATTGGCATTGCATCAACACAACGAACGCGCGGCGGCAGAAAAAATTATCGGCCTGCTGGCACAGGGCCAGTCAGTCGCGCTGGTGTCCGACGCAGGCACACCGGCTGTGAGTGACCCTGGCGCATTAGTGGTCGAGGCGGTGCGCATGGCAGGTTACCGGGTTATTCCCATACCCGGTGCCAGTGCCGGGCTGGCCGCGCTTTCTGCTGCGGGCCTGGGTGCGCCGCATTTCCTGTTTTATGGTTTTTTGCCCAATAAATCTGCCGCGCGATGCAGTGTCTTGCAAGGATTGATCGCGCTGCCCTACACCCTGATATTTTATGAGGCACCGCACCGCATTCTCGAATGCGTGGCCGATCTGCATAGCGTGTTCGGCGGCGAACGACAAATTGTATTGGCGCGTGAAATTACCAAATTGTTTGAAAGCATCCATCGCTGCACCCTGGCGGAAGCAATGGCCTGGCTGCATGCCGATGCCAACAATCAGCGCGGCGAATTCGTGCTGTTGCTATCCGGGGCGGAAGTAAAAACAGGATTGGATGCAGAAGCTGAACGTGTGTTGTCGCTGTTGCTGCAAGAACTGCCGCTCAAGCAAGCCGTGCAACTGGCTGTACAAATTACCGGCATCGGACGCAAGGAACTCTATCCGCGTGCGCTGCAAATCAAGGGCGAGTGAACCCGGAAAACAATTAGCCACAGAGAACACAGAGAACACAGAGAACACAGAGAACACAGAGAACACAGAGAAAATCAGTGGCTTGTTGTTAATAGTTCCTTCACCCCTCAGGCCAAAATGCAAAATGGCTGAGACCCCGCCCTTCTCTGTGTCCTCTGTGATCTCTGTGGCTTGAATTGTGGTTTTTAGATCAATGCCCTGGCGAGGCGAGCAGAGAGAGAATCTTAATGTCAGAAGTAGAATAGAATATCGGACATGGAACTTATCCTCACCCGCCCTGATGACTGGCATCTGCACCTGCGCGATGGCGCACTGATGCAAGCCGTGTTGCCTGATACCGCGCGCCAATTCGCGCGCGCCATCATCATGCCTAATCTCAAGCCGCCAGTTACCACTACCGAACAAGCGTTGGCCTACCGTGCGCGCATCCTGGCTGCATTGCCTGCAAGCATGTTGTTTGAGCCCTTGATGACGCTGTATTTAACCGATAACACCAACGCCCAGGAAATTCGCAGCGCCAAACAAAGCGGCATGGTGCATGCAGTTAAATATTATCCCGCAGGCGCGACCACGCACTCCGATGCAGGCGTTACCGATTTGCGCAAAACTTATGCCGCGCTGGAAGAAATGCAGCGTTGTGGCATGCCGCTGCTGGTGCATGGCGAAGTGACCGACCCTGATGTGGATGTATTCGACCGCGAGAGTGTATTCATCGCCCGTGTGTTACAACCGCTGTTGCGCGATTTTCCAAATTTGCGCGTGGTGTTCGAGCATATCACCACGGCAGACGCTGCCCAGTTTGTGGCAGAAGCACCGGAGCACATCGCTGCCACGCTCACCGCGCATCATCTGCTCTACAACCGCAACGCCATGTTCAAAGGTGGCATTCGTCCGCATTACTACTGTTTGCCTGTGCTTAAACGCGAGACACACCGCGAGGCATTAATCATGGCCGCTACCAGCGGCAATAAAAAATTCTTCCTCGGCACGGATAGCGCCCCACATGCGCAGCACACCAAGGAAACCGCCTGCGGTTGTGCTGGTATATATACAGCTCACGCTGCTATTGAGTTATACGCCGAGGCCTTTGAACAAGCTGGAGCGTTGGACAAGCTGGAAGGCTTTGCCAGTTTTTATGGCGCAGATTTTTATGGCTTGCCGCGCAACACCCGCAACATCACCTTGCGCAAGCAGGAATGGGTGGTACCCGCAACGATGGGGCTGGGTGAATACAATCTGGTGCCATTGCGGGCGGGGGAAAAGATGAACTGGAAACTGGCGGGATAACAAAAAGTCGCGATTCAACCTTCGTCAGATGCGGTCATTTTTGCCAGTAGCGCAGCCTTGCTGTCCCAATACCCGTTTCAGAGCAACCATGTCTTGCAATTCAATAGATCGGTTCTGTACGCTAATCAAGCCGTCTTTCTGGAATTTTGAAAACGTGCGGCTGACGGTCTCCAGTTTTAATCCCAGATAGCTGCCGATTTCTTCGCGCGTCATGCGCAAATTAAAACTGCTGGATGAATAACCCCGCGCCGCAAAGCGTTGCGACAGGTTGAGCAGGAATGCCGCCAGGCGCTCTTCCGCCTTCATGCTGCCGAGCAGCAGCATGATGCCATGGTCGCGCACAATTTCGCGGCTCAGGATTCTATGCAAATGGCGTTGCAGGGTAGGAATGTCGCGGCTTAATTGTTCCAGTTGACTGAAATGAATTTCGCATATTTCGCTGTCTTCCAGCGCGATAGCATCACAAGGATGGATGTCGGTGCTGATCGCGTCCATGCCGATTATTTCCCCCATCATGTGAAAGCCGGTGACTTGTTCACGGCCATCGTCCAGCAAGGTGGCGGTTTTAAAAAATCCGGTACGCACTGCGTAAATGGACTGGAAGTGCTCGCCCGCACGATACAGATACGCCCCGCGTTTAAAAGTCTGCTTGGCGCTGACCATATGATCGAGCTGTTCAATCTCCCCCGCATCCAGTCCGGCTGGCAGACACAGCTCGTTCAGGCTGCACGATGAGCATGCTGTATTGGGTGTTTTCAAATTAATGGGATGCAAAATAGAGGCTGTCGCCAGGCGGTGCTAAAGGCTGCATTCTACGCCAAGCGTTGCAACATGAATATTGATCTAGATCAAATCGCACTTCCGGTTTGGCTGGCATAGTCCGCGCTGTAAATTACAGAACGGAGCGGTGTCTATGGACAGACAGGATATTCAAGCGCTGGAAGTGGATGTGGAGTTGATACGCAAACTGGATCGCAACGGTCCGCGCTACACCTCTTATCCCACGGCGGATCGTTTTGTCGAAGCGTTCAATGCGGATAGCTACCAGTCATGGGTGGCCAAGCGCAATCTGGGCGGCGTTCAGCGCCCGCTCTCCATTTACGTGCATATCCCGTTTTGCAATACCTTGTGCTTTTATTGCGGCTGCAACAAGGTAATCACCAAGGATAAATCCAAGGCCGCGCTGTATCTGGAATATCTCAAAAAAGAAATTGCCATGCAGGGCGCTTTGTTTCAGGGCGACTCCCTGGTCACGCAACTGCATTTTGGCGGGGGTACGCCTACCTTTCTCAGCGATGAACAAATGAGCGAATTGATGGCGACTATACGTTCCCATTTTCGTTTGGTAGAAGGCGGGGAGTATTCAATCGAGATTGATCCGCGCAAAGTCAATGCACAAACCATAGAGCTGCTGGGTGATCTGGGGTTTAACCGCATCAGCCTGGGGGTGCAGGATTTCGATCCGGATGTGCAGAAAGCGGTGAACCGCATTCAAAGCGTAGAGGAGACATGGAGCGTAATAGGGGCGGCGCGGCGATCAGGTTTTGCATCGGTCAGCATTGATTTGATTTATGGCCTGCCCAAGCAGAATCTTACCGGGTTTAGTCACACCCTTGATCGTGTTATTGCAGCCGACCCGGATCGCTTGGCCATTTATAACTATGCCCACTTGCCGGCACTGTTCAAGCCCCAGCGTCGCATCAACGAGGACGACCTACCTTCCGCTGACACCAAACTCCAGATCATGAGCATGGCTATCCAGCGCATGACCGCTGCCGGTTATGTGTATATCGGCATGGATCATTTCGCCAAGCCGGATGATGAGTTGGCAGTGGCGCAGCGCATGGGGCGGCTGCATCGAAATTTTCAAGGTTACTCAACCCATGCCGACTGCGATCTGGTTGCGCTCGGTGTAACCGCCATCGGCAAAGTCGGCCCGACTTACAGCCAGAATTTTCGCACCCTGGAAGAATATTACGACAGCCTCGATAACGATGAGCTGCCCATCATGCGCGGCCTGGAGTTGTCAGCAGACGATCTGTTGCGGCGCGACATTATCCAGGCACTGATGTGCCACTTCGCCTTATCCAAAGAGTCATTTGAAATTGCTTATTTGATTGATTTCGACAGCTACTTTGAGCAGGAGCTGACGGAGCTAAAAACATATCAAGGATATGGCCTGGTCAAGCTTGAGAACGGCTGGATTACGGTCACGCCCAAGGGGCGCTTGTTGATCCGGAATATCGGCATGATTTTTGACAAATACCTGCGCATAAATCAGGAAAGAAAGATGTATTCGAAAGTGATTTGAGTAAGTGGGTTTAAATTTTTTATTTTAAGAGGAGGTAAAGCGTGGGAACGACACAAGTGAAATATGACTTTGAGGTAGTCAAATGGTTTTCGGTCATGGCGGTCGTTTACTTGGTGGTGGGTACGCTGATCGGGGTTTATATCGCCTCCGAGTTGGCTTGGCCATTTTTAAATTTCGACATCCCGCAGATTTCGTTTGGCCGACTGCGCCCACTGCATACCAACGCGGTCATTTTTGCGTTTGGCGGCTGCACTTTGATGGCGACTGCGTTCTATTCGGTGCAACGCACCGGCAGCACCAGTTTGTGGAGCAACAAGATGGCTTGGCTGACCTTCTGGGGCTGGAATCTGGTCATCGTTTCGGCGGTGATTACCTTGCCGCTGGGCCTGACCCAATCCAAGGAATATGCCGAACTGGAATGGCCGATAGATATTTTGATTGCGGCTGTGTGGTTGATGTTCAGCTTCAACTTCATGATGACAGTGGCCAAGCGCAAGACTTCGCACATCTATGTGTCGAACTGGTTCTTCATGGGCATGATGGTCATGATTACCTATTTGCATGTGGTCAACAGCCTGGCGATTCCAGTCAGCTTGTTCAAATCCTACTCGGTTTTTTCCGGCGTACAAGACGCCATGATCCAGTGGTGGTGGGGGCATAACGCGGTTGGCTTTTACCTGACTGCTGGCTTCCTCGGCATCATGTATTACTTCGTGCCCAAGCAGACCGGGCGGCCTATTTTTTCTTATCGCTTGTCGGTATTACATTTCTGGACGTTGATGTTTGGCTATGTGTGGCTGGGCGCGCACCACTTGCAATACACCGCGTTGCCTGACTGGACTGGCTCCTTAGGCGCAGCCGTTTCGCTGGCCATGATTATTCCCTCCTGGGGCGGCGCGATGAACGGCATGATGACCTTGTCCGGCGCTTGGGACAAATTGCGCACGGACTATATTCTCCGATTCATGGTGGTTTCGCTGGCGTTCTACGCCATGTCCACATTTGAAGGGCCGGTCATGGCGGTGAAAACCGTCAACGCCCTGTCGCATTACACCGATTGGACCATAGGCCATGTGCATTCCGGCGCGCTGGGCTGGGTGGTCATGATCTCTGCAGGCGCGATCTACCATATGGTGACACGGCTGTGGAACACGGAAATGTTTTCCGCCAAACTGGTCAATCTGCACTTCTGGATGGCTACCGTGGGCGCGGTGATCTACGTCACCGCCATGTGGGTGTCCGGCATCATGCAGGGATTGATGTGGCGCGACTACGATGAGTTCGGCACACTCAGCTACACCTTTGCTGAGTCGGTGGCGGCGATGCATCCTTATTACGTGATGCGCGCTGTAGGCGGCTTGATCTTTTTCAGCGGTGCCGTGGTCATGCTGTTCAATGTGCTGATGACCATACGCAGCACCAGTCCTGCGTCCAGCATGCGCGCCATTCCCGTTACCCCTTAACATCAGGAGCTCATAACATGGCTGACAAAATTTATTCAACCCGGCTGCAAGACAAATTAGAGCGCAATAGTTTTCTGATGCTCATCATGCTGATGGTGCTGCTGTCGGTGGGTGGGCTGGTGGAAATCGTACCGCTGTTTTATCTGAAAGACACCATGGAGCACAACCAGCACCCCGAAGTTTTATGGCAGCGCAAACCCGGCATGACCTTGGCTGACTGGAAGGCGGGTGATGGTGTACGTCCGTACACGCCATTGGAGCAGGCGGGGCGCGATGTGTATATCCGCGAAGGCTGTTATCTGTGTCACTCGCAGATGATACGCCCGTTCCGCGACGAGAAAGAGCGCTATGGCCATTATTCACTGGCATCCGAATCCATGTACGACCATCCGTTCCAATGGGGCTCGAAACGCACCGGCCCGGATCTGGCACGGGTCGGCGGAAAATATTCCGATGAGTGGCATATCAGTCATTTGTTGGCGCCGCGTTCAGTAGTGCCGGAATCGGTGATGCCCAACTATCCCTGGTTGGAAAAAAACATGATTGATGGTGAACAACTAACCAAAAATCTGCGTGGCCTGAAAGCGGTGGGCGTGGCGTATAGCGACGATGACATTGCCCGCGCGCAAGCCGAGGTGCAGGGCAAAACCGAGCTGCAAGGTGTGGTGGCGTTCTTGCAAGTGTTGGGCACCATGGTCAAGTTCGAGGAAGGGAAGGAATATCGTGATTAATGCGGCGGATTATTTTCATACTGAATGGGCGGCGATGTCGTTGCATGACTGGATAGGCACGATCATCACCGTCACCGTGTTTATATTAATGATAGGCGCTTATGTGGTTGTCCTAGACCCCAAACGCAAGAATGAACTCGAAGCGCAACGGCATATTCCGCTGGATGAAGGCCGGTTAGAAAAAGGAGAAAAATGATGAGTGCAAAAGACAAAAAAAATCCGCTTGAGGGCGAAGATACTGGCCATGTGTGGGACGACGATTTGCGCGATTTGACTAACGAGCCGCCGAAGTGGTGGCTGATCGGTTTGTACGCCAGCGGCATCTGGGTGCTTGGCTACTTTCTGCTCTACCCCGCGATTCCGATGGCCACTGGCCATAGCAAGGGCTTGATGGGCTGGACGGCAATCAAGGAATATAAACAGGACAAACAGACCATAGATTCTGTGCGCGAACCCTATGAAAAACGCATCAAGGAAATGAGTGCGGAAGCCATCCTGGCCGACCGGGAGTTGGTCAATTATGTGACACGCTCAGCCAAGGTGTTGTTTGGTGATAACTGCGCGCCATGTCATGGCGCGGGCGGTCAGGGCAACCCCGGTTACCCGGTGCTGGCCGATGATGACTGGCTGTATGAGGGTGGCATTGCCCACATTGAAGAAACTATTACCAATGGCCGCCAAGGCATGATGACGGCACACGGGGCGGCTTTGTCAGCTCAGCAAATTGAGGATGTAGCCCAGCATGTGCTGGCGATGAGCAAGGGTGGCGAGTATGCGCCGGGCAAAGAGGTGTTCATGAATAGCGATTGCACCGGCTGTCATGGTGCGGATGCCAAGGGCAATACCGCGATGGGCGCGGCCAATCTGACCGACAGCGTGTGGCGCTTTTCCAGCACACTCGATGCGATTAAATACACCATCACCCACGGCGTCAATGATAGCTCCGATCCGCAAACCCGCACTGCCCAAATGCCTAATTGGGGTAGCAGCGGCAGGCTGTCTGCCACCGAGA
>JAUSKS010000274.1 GCA_030646595.1 Gallionellaceae bacterium
GTGGCACATTTTCTACCAGGCCGCCGCCGGTGATATGCGCCATGCCTTTGATGCGCATGGTCTGCATGAGCGCCAATAGCGGTTTGACATAAATGCGCGTGGGGGCCATCAGACAATCCGCCAGGCTCCAGTCGCCATCAAATTTGGCATGCAGGTCGGGTTGGCTGCGCTCGATAATTTTGCGCACCAATGAATAACCGTTGGAATGCACTCCATTGGAAGCCAGCCCCAGCACGACATCGCCGGGCTGAATGTCTGCGCCGGTAATGATGTTGGCTTTTTCTACTACACCGACTGCAAACCCTGCCAGATCGTATTCGCCGGGCACATACATGCCGGGCATTTCAGCCGTCTCACCACCAATCAATGCGCAACCCGCCAGTTCGCAGCCTGCGGCAATGCCTTTGATCACTTCGGTGGCAGTTGCCACATCCAGTTTGCCACAGGCAAAATAATCGAGAAAGAACAGCGGTTCGGCACCTTGTACCAGAATATCATTGACGCTCATGCCGACCAGATCAATGCCCACCGTGTCATGCCGATTGAGCTCAAATGCCAGTTTGAGTTTGGTGCCCACGCCATCGGTGCCAGAGACTAATACCGGCTCGCGGTATTTTTTGGAAATTTCCACCAGCCCGCCGAATCCGCCAATTCCGCTCAGCACTTCCGGGCGCAGCGTGCGTTTGGCAAAGGGTTTGATATTCTCCACCAGGCGGTCACCGGCATCTATGTCTACGCCCGCATCGCGGTAGGAAAGGCTATTATGGGGAGGGTTCAAGTTGAGTTCTCGCTTTCTTCGGGATACAGTGCAGGCCTTAATTATTAGTGCGATTTTACTCCAAAATGACCCCTTACCGCTTTGTCATCTTGCAATGGTCAGTGATTATTATTGTGCTGGGCGGGCTGTTATATCTGCTTAACCCTATTTTAACGCCCTTCATCGCGGCAGCCATCCTGGCCTATATTTGCGACCCAGCGGTAAACAGGCTGTGCGCATGGAAACTGCCCCGTGTGCTAGCTACGCTGGTGGTCATGCTGGCCTTGTTTGGTTTGCTGGCATTGTTAGTGTTGATTATGTTGCCCTTGCTCAGCCAAGAGACGCAACTGCTTATCACACGTTTTCCGGAATGGCTGGATGCTGTTCAGAACAAGTTGCTGCCTTATCTGCAACAGCGTTTTGGCCTGAGCCTGCAATGGGATAATGCGACGATCAAAAATTTCCTGATAAGCCACGGCCAAAGTGCTGGCGGGGCGGCAGCTACGGTACTGCCGTGGCTGGGCAATAGCAGTTCGGCACTGTTGACGATGTTGATGAACCTGGTGTTGATTCCAGTTGCGCTGTTTTATTTGTTGCGCGATTGGCCATTATTGCTGGCGCACATCGAACAAATCATTCCGCGTCATAGCCACGCCAAGGTATTGGAAATCAGTCGCGAAGTGGATAGTGTACTGGCAGAATTTTTGCGCGGACAGATCGCGACCATGTTATTGATGAGCGTATTTTACGCCGTCGCCTTATCGCTGGCCGGGCTGCAATTTGCCTTGCCCATAGGAATATTGGCCGGCATGCTGGTGTTTGTGCCCTATCTGGGTGTGGTCATCGGCCTGCTGCTGGCTACCTTGGCCGCCTTTACCCAGTTCAGCCAATTTAGTGACATGCTGATCGTTTGGGTAATATTCGGCATCGGTCAATTGCTGGAAGGCATGCTGGTCACGCCGTGGCTGGTCGGGCAGCGTATCGGACTGCACCCGCTGGTGGTGATTTTTGCGCTGCTTGCCTTCGGACAATTATTCGGCTTCTTCGGCCTGCTGCTGGCACTGCCTTTATCGGCAGCCCTGCTGGTCGGGTTACGTCATATACGACACTGGTATTTATCCAGTGCTTTATATTTATGACCCAGTTGCTGCTTGATATCAGCCCGGACTGGACGCCGACGCTGGATAATTTTGTCGTGGGGCGCAATATTGAGATGCTGTCAGCCTTGCGTCATGCCCTGGCAGGCACGGCACGGGAGCGGTGTTTTTATTTGTGGGGTGAGGCAGGCAGCGGCAAAACGCATTTGTTGCAGGCAGTCATGGAACAGGCGCGCATGCTAGGCCAATCTGCTAGCTACATGCAGGCTGCTGTTCCTCAGTATATGCAATGTGTGGCGGTGGATGATGCAGAGGCATTGGATGAAGCGGGACAGATTGCCTTATTCGATCTTTACAACGGCATGCGCGAGCAGGAGGGTCTATTGCTGGTCAGCGGAATGGCTGCGCCGGCCCATCTGAATTTGCGTGATGACCTGCGCACACGCCTGGGCTGGGGGTTGGTCTATCAGGTACATGGCTTGAATGAAGCAGAGAAGGTGCAGGCATTGGAGCAACATGCCCAGGCGCGTGGCTTTATCTTGCCGCAGGAAGTGACGCAATATCTGCTGCGTCACGGGCGGCGCGATTTGCCGGCCTTGCTGGCGCTGCTGGATAAACTGGATGAACACTGTCTGCGTTTGCAGCGGGGGCCGTCAGTACCGCTGCTGAAAGAAGTGATGCAGTAATGAACTGATCAGGTTTTCTTTGGTTTGTTGCTTCTGGAATTATCCAGCTTCTTGTATTCATCCAGGCGCACATCCGGTTGCGGGTTAAGGTCTGACAGGAAATTTTCCATGTCCTGTGGCGTAGATGGGGTATCGGGTGATGCAATGCTTTGTTGTTGCTGTAAGGCTTGTTGTAGCTGCGCTGGGGTAACCATTTTGCGCGCCACCAAATATCCACCCAAGCGGCCATGCTGCTTGGGGTCGAAATCATCCAGGCACTTTTCCATATCGCGCATGGATAATACGCCCGCTTCTACCAGAATATCTCCGATCAAGCGGCGTTTACCCGATGCAATAGGGGTGGCAGGCGGCGTAGTGTCTGCTATGTTGCCATCTGTGTACAGCGGATTGTTCTGCTCCACTGCGCGCCCCAGTGCTTGAATGTCTGTCCATACAGGGCTGTTGGGGTTGTGCCTCATAAAATCCCGCGCAGTTTGTTCAAACTCGCCACCTTTTTTGAGAGAGGAAAGTATGGATAACAACAACAGCCATGCTTCATTTTTGTCAGGATATTGCGGGACTAATTCTTGCAATATCAAGGCCGCTCTTTCGGGATGGCCGTAAGTTGCATATAGCTCAGCTTCTTCAATAATGGAATCAACTTCAGCCAGTTCCTCTTTGGATTTTGTGTAAGAAGAAGGAGGAGGAGGGGAGGGCGGTGGAGCACTGGTTTTTTTTGTCGGGGTGATGGCCCGTGGTGAAGCTGTCATGGGCGTTTTAGCAGGTAGTCGTGCAGTGGTCTTGCTAGGCCGGATTGAAGCCGGAGCTGGGGTTTGGACTGGAGGTGCCGATACAGCTTCCTCGGCTAATTGCTTCCACGCTTGCTCATTCAGCCGTTGTGCATTAATCCTGTTGTACAAGCGGAATCCAAACAACAAGGCAAGTATGGCCAAGGCTACTCCAACAGCAAAGATGATCCGGTTTTTCTTGATGTCAGTCCAAGGAAGACTGCTTTCTTTAATATTGGCAATGGACACTGTGGCAGGCGGCGTACTCGTCGCCAGTTGTGCCAGCTTCAACTTGATTTCGCCAAGCTCATCCTGTAGCAGCTTGACCTGGTTTTGCAAGGTTAAAAAGCTGGCCATCTGGTCATCAGCGTCCAGCATTTTTTGCCGTGCCAGCAATAACTCGCGCTCTTCGGGAGTAATTTTTCCAATGCGCGATTCGTCCATAGGTTCGTTGGAAAGCTTCAGCCTGAATGCTTTCAGATGAGTTGATTTTTGGCGCGCGGACAAAGGGGCCGAGCGTTTTCTGGCAATTGGTCGGGGATGATTCCCAATACTCTGCTGCGTGGTAACGACAGGCTGAGTCCGACGCTTGGCGGTAGCGTGCGGCTGTATCTGGTTTATCAGGGCAGGGCTGATAGCAAGCGCAATTTTATTGTCTGGCGCTACGTTGTTGGCAGACGCTACGCTATTATCTAGTGGCACATTGGGCGCGGCTGTATTGATGGGAGTTTGCGCCACAGTACGCGGCATGATTGCCAGGTCAGGCAAAAAAGTGAAGGTCTTGGTTACGCTGCCCATACCGGGGCAACTGACGCGCAGCCTTAATTTGGCAAACGCTTCATTGAATGATTCGTGCGAACTGATAGTCACATATTGCCGTCCTGCCACTGTTGTCAGTGACAGCTTAGGCAACGTCAAATAATATTGCCGATCTTCATCTTCTGGATCGGGGGGTATCAAGGATAAGCAGGAGTTGCTGACGTTCTCATTGGTACTACCCCGCAACTCTACCTGAATATATAACAGCTCCCCTAATTTGCTCTGCGACTCAATTTCACCGATGGTAATGGCCCATGCTGCACATGGCAAAAGCAATACAAGAGTAATAGCCGTGGCTGCGCGAATAACAGAGAAGAGCATCCGGATATTCAAGATAATATATGCGACCTGGGCTAGCAGGCGCTCCATTTCCTATAAGAACTGTACAGTAAGCACACCACTTGAGCTGTGACCCGATGTTGGACATGCTGCGCGAATTATTTTTTGTTACACATTTATTACCGGCTATTCTACCAGTAACTCCCTGTATTTCTAAGCTGAGCAGGCAAACATTCTCACGCCAAGACGCAAAGGCGCAAGGAAAATCAACCTCGCTTTAGTTTTTCTTGGCGTCTTTGCGCCTTTGTTGGTAAGAATCTAATTATATTTATTAAGCCGGTTTACAATTTCATGGCGTGGTGCAAACACGGGATTTATTTTCAATCGGGTCAGCGTAGTGAAAAATTGGTGATCATTAAAGGTTAGTGGGTCAGCTACTGCCAGGAACAGCGTGCTTTGATAAATGCCGACTGGTATTGCCTGCTTTTCGCGTGCCTGGGCAGAAGGTACAGTCCTCAGTGTTTCAAACGGGATGATGATGTGTAATATATCCACCATCAGTACACCTGCCTGAACGTAGAGTGCACGACTTATATCCTCACGTTTAACGATGCCAATTTCAATCAGTATCTGGCCTATGGTTTTTCCTTTGTGTTCAGCTTTGTCCTGCATGCGTTGCACCACGCGCAAGGTACGTTCCTCCATCAGGCCATAATGCACCAGAATTTCTTCGACGGGTTTGCCCTGTTGTGCATAAACATTCTCTCCGCTGTTTCCTAGCTCTGCGCTGGTGATTAACTCACGTTGTGAGCTAACCTGTGGCCATCTGGCAGCAGAATTTGTAGCGCTGGGAACCATGTCAGAAATTGTGCTGGCTGTTTCTGGCTCGATACCATGCTTGGTGGGTGCGGGTAAAGTATAACCACTGAAAGGGTCGTATGGATCAATGTCAAGAGTAGGGAACAAAAATTCATGCATCTGCTTTAGCAGCACAATTTCCTTCAACACCTCTACAGGGAAGCCTTGGCGACCTGAGCGGCCTGAATGGTCGGAACTATCGCCGAGAATAAGCGAATCGAGATAGCTGACTGCATCTTTGGCCCCCCAAAGCAATTCCACACGCTGCAAAATTCGCGGGTAACTTTTTTCCAGTAATCCCGGAAATTTTGCCTCAGCATTGATTAATGATTCATAAAGCCGGGGATATTGGTTCTGGTAAGTATTCAAGTGCAAACCCTCATGGTGACACCAGATATATTATGTTTAATGCCCGGATTATAAGCCAAAATAATCGTAAGGCCTTATCTTGCTGCACTGGAGCAAAACGCCTCAGCAGCAGTATTTGTTATCATGGGAGTTATTTATAGTTTTGCGTGGTCTCTAAAAAGGGGAGTTGATAGTGCAACTGGCTTTATTTGATTTGGACAACACCTTGCTGAATGGCGATAGTGATTTTGAATGGGCGCAATTTTTGATCGAACAAGGTGTGCTTGATCGTGAATTATTCGAGGCCAAGAACCTGGCTTTTTATCAGCAGTACAAAGCTGGCACATTGGATATACATGAGTTCCTTGATTTTCAGTTGAAACCCTTGTCCCGCCATAGCCGCAGTGAGCTGGAGCGCTGGCACGAAATGTTCATGCAGAAAAAAGTACGCGGCATGATGACTGTGTCGGCGCAACAACTGGTGGCGCGACATCATGTAGCAGGGGATGTGTGTGTCATTATCACCGCCACCAATAGTTTTGTGACTGCGCCGATTGCGCAAGCATTTGGCATAGCGCACCTGATTGCAACCGAGCCGGAACAAAAGGATGGAAAATTTACCGGACGCGTGGCCGGGGTGCCGAGTTTTCGCGAAGGCAAAATCACCCGTCTGGAACATTGGATGGCACAGCATGGCTGGAACTGGGAAAGTTTTCAAGGAAGCTGGTTTTACAGTGACTCACTAAATGATTTACCACTGTTATCCAAAGTCAACAATCCGGTGGCGGTGGATCCTGATGCGACGCTGGAAGCACATGCCCGGCAACATGGCTGGCCTATTATTAGCTTGCGTGGGGCAGTAGTAGCCGCGTTATAATGGCTGGATTCCATGTTGTGGCGATATTGACCAGGCCAACACGGCCCCAAGTGATGAGAAAGCTACACAGTATTTTTTCGCATGTTCTCTTACAAAATTCCGCACGATAAAATGAAGGGCGTCTCTAAAAATTCAAGTTCCTAAGCCAGACAAGGCGTGAGCAAAAAACTGCGACGCCGCATATGGTTGATATGTAAGGAGCGGTTTTTTTGCAGGCAACGCAGTATGGCAATGGAAATTGAATTTTTGGAGATGTCCTGGAGAAGTTGATGGGAATTGGCCCAGTTATGCTGGACATTGCAGGCACTGCGCTCACTGCGGAAGACGAGGCGCGTTTAATCCATCCCCTGGTGGGCGGGGTTATTTTATTTACCCGTAATTATTCTTCACCGTCTCAGCTGAGCGAACTCGCCGCCAGCATTCATGCGCTGCGCAGCCCGCCATTACTAATCGCAGTGGATCATGAAGGTGGGCGGGTGCAACGTTTTCGTGACGGATTTACCCACCTGCCTCCTATGCGTGAGCTGGGAAAAATATGGGATAAACAGCCCAAGCTAGCCCGGCATCTGGCGCAGCAAAGCGGCTATGTGCTGGCTGCCGAACTGCGTGCAGTGGGGGTGGATTTCAGTTTTACGCCGGTATTGGATATTGATTTCGGTAGTAGCGGAGTAATTGGTGATCGCGCTTTTCACGCCGAGCCGCAAGCGGTGGCTGAGCTGGCGCACAGTCTGCTGCTGGGTTTAAAAAGCGGCGGCATGCCCAGCGTGGGCAAGCATTTCCCCGGACATGGCTATGTACGTGCGGATTCCCATCTGGAAATCCCGGTAGACGAGCGCAGTTATACCGATATTGAATTATGCGATTTGATTCCATTCCGGCAGATGATCCATTACGGCCTGACTGCTGTGATGCCCGCGCATGTGATCTATCCTCAAGTAGATGCTTATCCGGCAGGGTTTTCCCGAATCTGGTTAAAAAATATTTTGCGTGACGAACTTGGTTTTGAAGGCTGCATTTTCAGCGATGATCTGAGCATGGAGGGGGCAACGGTGGCGGGTGGAATCGTACAGCGCGCGCAAGCAGCATTGCATGCCGGATGCGATATGGTGTTGGTATGCAATCAGCCGCACATGGCGGATGAGTTGCTGGCCGGATTGCAGTGGGATATGCCGGTAACCAGCAAAGCCCGTCTAGCCCACATGCGTGGCCATGCTCATCCGCATCCCGCTACGCTGTCGCAATTACGTGAGCAAGCTTCCTTTCTCAAAGCGGTGCATGAGGTTGCCACCGTAGGGTCGGGAACCGCAGAACTGCCGCTTACGCAGGGTTTGTAAATGCTGGCCCGCACTATACTCCATCCCGCTGAACGTATACTGGCCTGGTCAAACTTTGCCCGCTTGCTGCCGTGGCTGGTGTTACTCGTTTCGTTGACCGTTACTTATCAGTTGTGGAAAAGCGAACAGCAAAATTCTCGCCAGACGCTGCAGGCCCAATTCGATTATCTGATGCGGGAAACAGCGATCAATATCAAGCAGCGCATGTTGAACTATGAGCAAGAGTTGCGTAGCGCACAAGCTTTGTTCGCGACTTCACCGCAGGTGGACCGTAATACTTTTCGTATGTTCGTGCGGGCCTTGCGCATAGATGAAAATTTGCCGGGTATTTTGGGAGTGGGGTTTGCGCTGATTATACCTGCCGCGCAAAAAAACCAGCATATTGCCACTGTTCGTCAGCAAGGTTTTCCAAGCTACACTATCAAGCCGGAAGGTCAGCGCGATACCTACACTTCTGTGCTTTACATCGAGCCTTTTTCCGGACGTAACTTGCGTGCCTTTGGTTATGATATGTATACCGAGCCGGTACGGCGATCGGCGCTGGAGCAAGCACGGGACAGCGGGCAAGTGGCAATTTCAGGCAAGGTGAGATTATTGCAGGAAAGTGCAGTGCCTGGACAAGCAGGTTTCCTGATGTTCCTGCCTATTTATAAAAACAATGCAACGCTGGACACGCTGGCTGATCTTCGCGCCGGTATTATTGGTTGGGTATTCACCCCATTTCGTATGGATGATTTGATGGGTGAAATTTATGATGCGCGCACCGCCAATTTCGACATCAAGATGTATGACGGTGAAGAAATGTCAGCGCAGACCCTGATGCATGATGCTGATCGCAACCACAATCGTGGGCTAACACCTGCTGCGGAGTTTCAGACTGTTAAACGGCTCAAGGTGGGTGGCCACATCTGGACCATGGTGATGAGTTCACGTCCAGATTTTGAAGCACAGCTCGATAATGAAAAACCGAAATTCATCGCGGTAGCTGGCATTGGTGCCAGCTTGTTACTTATGTTGCTTACTTGGCTGTTGATCCAGGGCCGTGCCCGTGCGTTGCGGGCGGCGCGCGAAATTGGTGCCAGCGAAGCCAAGCTGCGGGCGGTGGTAGATACCGCGATGGATGCAGTCATACAGATGAATGTTAAAGGAGTCATTACCGGCTGGGATGGACAAGCTGAAAATATTTTCGGCTGGACGTCGCAAGAAGCGATGGGGCAGATACTGTATGAAATAATCATTCCTCCAAAAAATCGCGATTCGCACATAAAAGGATTACGGCATTTGTTGGTGGCGGGAGAAGGCTCTGTATTAAACAATAGTATCGAGATCATGGCCATGCGCCGCGATGGCAGTGAATTTCCAGTGGAGCTGATGTTATCTCCGATCAGAGGGCAAGGCAGCAAGCATGAATTCTGTGCTTTTATCCGCGACATTACCGAACGTAAACAGAACGAAATGGAAATCAGGGAGCTGAATACCAGCCTGGAACTGCGGGTTGTTGAGCGCACTGCCCAGCTGGCGGCAGCCAATGCTGAACTGGAAGCATTCAGTTATTCGGTATCTCATGATTTACGCGCGCCATTGCGCAGCATAGACGGTTTTAGCCGGGCGGTGCTGGAAGACTATGGTGCGCAATTGGACGAAACAGCCAATAGTTATCTGCGCCGGGTGCGCGCCGCTACTCAGCGCATGGCGCTGCTAATTAACGATATGCTGGAGCTGGCTCGGGTGGCACGCAGTGAAATGCATTTTGAAACAGTAGACTTGACTACTTTAATGCAGACCTTGATGGCCGAATTGCAGCAGACACAGCCCCAACGTGCGATAGAGTTCAGCATTGCCCCTGGCATGAAGGTACGGGGAGATGCACCACTGCTGAGAGTGGCGCTGGAAAACATGCTGGGAAATGCATGGAAATTTACCTCCAAGCGAGACATGGCGTATATTGAGTGTGGTTTCATGGAGAAAGAGGGCGTAATAGCGTACTTTGTGCGCGACAATGGTGCCGGATTTGATATGAGCTATGCGCATAAATTGTTCACTGCTTTTCAGCGCTTGCATGCCATGACTGAATTTCCCGGAACAGGGGTAGGGTTGGCTACCGTGCAGCGCATTATCCATAGACATGGCGGAAAAATATGGGCAGAAGCAACGGTAGATCAAGGTGCAACATTTTATTTTATTTTGCCATGATATTCCTGATAATAAGTCTAAAAATAAAACTGTTCCGTATGAACGGAAGAACAGGCGAGGCAACAGCACATGAGGGATGATATGCATAAAAAAGCTATTTTTCTGGTGGAAGACAACCCCGATGATGAAGAACTGACCTTGCGCGCATTGAAGAAAAATAATATTGCCAATGAGGTGATCGTGGCACGGGATGGGGCCGAGGCGCTGGACTATATGTTTGGCGAAGGGAAATATGCCGGGCGTAATGTCCATGATCTGCCAGCGCTGATCCTGCTGGATCTTAAATTACCCAAAGTGAGTGGGCTGGAGGTGTTGCAACGATTGCGTGCTGACCCACGTACAGTCATGGTACCGGTGGTGATCCTGACTTCCTCTCGTGAAGAGCGGGATTTAGTGGCGGGCTACCGTCGCGGCACTAACAGCTATATCCATAAGCCGGTGGATTTTGACCAATTTACTGAAGCGGTTCGTCAGCTCAGCCGATACTGGCTGTTATTGAATGAGCTACCTTCAGGCAACAAGGATGTAACATGAGCAAACCGTTGTTACGGGCACTTATCATTGAAGATGCGGAAGATGATGCCCTGTTGTTGATACGCAAGTTACAGGAACACTATCAACTTACCCAGCTACGCGTGGACAATGCAGATGATTTGCAACGGGCGTTGATTCGTAGCCGCTGGGATGTGGTGCTGTCTGATCACAGCATGCCTGGCCTGGATTCATTTGCTGCCCTCAAAATTGTGCGACAAAGCGGACTTGATCTGCCATTCATCATTATCTCCGGCAGCATAGGCGAGGATGTAGCGGTGGCGGCCATTAAGGCGGGAGCGCATGATTACCTGCTGAAAGGAAAATTGGCCCGGCTGGTGCCAGCTATTGAGCGTGAGCTGCAAGCGGCGCAGGCACGCAGTACACAGTTTCAGTCCGAACAGCGTTTTCGCGCCACTTTCAATCAGGCAGCGGTGGGCATTGCGCATGTTGCGCTTGATGGTAGATGGCTGCGTGTCAATCACAAGCTATGCGATATTACCGGTTACAGTGAAGAAGAATTATTGAGCCGTGATTTTCAGAGCATTACGCATCCTGATGATCTGCACTTTGGCCTGCAAGGTATGCGGCGCATGATGGCCGGGGAAATCAACAGCAACACCGTGGAAAAGCGCTATATCCGCAAAGATGGTTCGCTGGTATGGGTTAGCCTGACTATTTCATTGGCCCATACTTTGACTGGCGAGGTTGATTATTTCATTGCGGTGACCGAGGATATCACCATCCGTAAAGAAGCAATGGAGCACCTGCGCTTATTTGCCCGCATATTCGATAATGTGAATGAAGGCATTATTGTTACTGATACC
>JAUSKS010000276.1 GCA_030646595.1 Gallionellaceae bacterium
TTTGCCGGAAAACTATGAGAACGATGTGTTATCTCCTTTCCGTGAAAATCTGGCCGGCGAGATAGCGCGCGCCTTGCAGCTTTTCTTTACCTCGACCCAGTACAGTGAAATCAGTTACATCGTCCTGGCAGGTGGCTCTGCGACCTTGACTGGCCTCGATGACGCCGTGGCCACTCGCACCCAAGTAAACACTCTGGTGGCTAATCCCTTTGCCCAGATGACTTTATCCAGCCGTATCAAACCACGCCAGTTACAAGCTGATGCCCCGTCTTTGATGATAGCCTGCGGCCTTGCCTTGCGGAGGTTTGACCCTTCATGATACGCATTAACCTATTACCACATCGGGCCGAGAAACGTAAAGCGCGGCAGATACAGTTTATTGCTTTTAGCGTTATTTCCTTGGTGCTGGGTGCCATTGTAGTGGGCTTGGTACATGCAGCCATCAGCGGCCAGATTGCCTATCAGCAACGCCGTAACCAATATCTGACTGAGGAAATTGCTGTGTTGGATAAACAGATTGCGGAAATAAAGAAATTGCGCGAGCAAACTGCCGCGCTGCTATCACGCAAAACGGTAGTGGAAAATCTACAAAGCACCCGTTCCGATGTCGTGCATCTGCTGGATCAAATGTTGCGCATTTTGCCGGATGGCGTGTATTTAAAATCCATTAAACAAACCGGCACTAAAATTAACCTTGTTGGCAACGCTCAATCCAATGCACGGATTTCTACCCTGATGCGCGCGATTGAGGAATCCCCCTGGCTGGATGGGCCTGCACTGGTTGAAATTCACGCCGTGAGTGCAAACACTACGCGCATGAGCGAATTTACCCTGAATTTTAATTTGACCAGGCTGGCACCTGCTCCGGCCAACGCTGCTGTTGTCAAGAATAGGTGAGCGTATGCGGCTGCTTGAAGACCTGAAAAACATCAACCCTAAAGACCCTGGTGGTTGGCCATGGCTGGTGAAGATCAGCGCATGCGCAGCAATATTCATTGCCATATTAGTGATGGGAGCAATATTTGACTGGCAAGGCCAATGGGAAATATTGGGGAGTGCGCAGCAGGAAGAGGTTAAACTGAAAGAAACCTTTCTGGTCAAGAAAAAAGAAGCAATTAATCTCGATATTATCAAAAAGCAGCTTACCGAAACCCAGCAATCTTTTGGCGCACTGCTTAAGCAATTACCAAACAAATCAGAGATGGATGCACTGTTGACCGATATTAACCAAGCAGGGCTGGGCCGCGGCTTGCAATTTGAGTTGTTCCGTCCCGGTGTTGAAACCATCAATGGCGTGTTTGCCGAACTGCCTATTACCATCAAAGTCACTGGAAATTATGACGACATAGGAAAATTTTCCAGTGACATCTCCCAGTTACCGCGCATTGTATCGTTAAGTGAAATCAGCGTTGCTCCTGCGGGTACGCAACTGGTCATGGATGCGACCGCCCGCACCTATCGTTATCTGGATGAAGAAGAGCTGTCAGCACAAAAGAAAGCAGCTCCGGGTGTGAAAAAATGAGAGCGGGATATTTAATTTTTCTGGCCTGTCTGCTGCTGAGCGCATGTGGTCGCGAAGAATTTCAGGATTTGCGTGACTTCGTTAAAAATGCAGGGGCTGATATGCGCGGCAAAGTTGATCCGCCTCCTGAAATCAAGCCCTATGAACCGATGACTTATGATAACTCGGTAGGACTACCTGACCCCTTTAAACCGCGCAAACCTGAGGTAAAAAGCGGGACTCGTGTCGGCCTCAATCAACCGGACTTTGAGCGGCATCGCGAAGCACTGGAAGAGTTCCCCTTGGAAAGCTTGAAAATGGTGGGGTTTTTATATCAGACCAAGATTGGCTATGCTATTGTCCGTTCGCCGGATAGCAAACTCCATCGCGTCAAAGTCGGCAATTATCTGGGCCAAAATTTTGGCCAGATCACTTCAGTAACGGAAACTGAAGTAACAATTAAGGAAGCGGTGCAAGACAGTGCGGGAGATTGGACAGAACGCACGAGCATTCTGCAATTAATGGAATGACCAGGAGTTAACTATGAAACAACATCAATACGCACTCAGGTTTATGGCCATCGCACTTGCAACAGGCATGCTGGCCGCCCATGCGCAAGACAATCCCGATGTGCAAAATCCCGGTGCGCCCAGTTCTGGTGTACCAGCTTCTGACGTATCAGCGGCTGCAGTACCAAACAGTATTCAATCGCTCAGTGCCAGCACTGCGTCAGATGGCAAACTAGTATTGAAGGTAGGGCTTAAAAATGCGCCTGCCACTCCGCCTCTGAATTTCACCATCAATACCCCGCCGCGTATCGCTTTTGATTTTCCCAATACCTTAAATGAGCTGGGCAAATCTGTACAGGAATTCGCTGAAACCGAATTGCGTAGCGCCAACATTGTGCAGGCAGGCACACGTACCCGCTTGGTGCTCAACCTTAACCATATGCTGGTATATGACACCCAGATAGCTGGTAATGACTTGCTCATCACTTTACAGAGTAAAGCTGCCAATGCCACAGCCATGGAATCCAGCGCGCAATTTTCCGAGGCTAAACCGAGTGTACAAAAACACAGTCTGCGTGATGTCGATTTCCATCGCGGTAAAAATGGCGAAGGGCGTGTACAAGTTGATTTGTCCGATGCCAGTGTGGGCATCGATGTCAAACAGCAAGGTAAAAATCTGATCGTAGACTTCATCAAAACCAGCTTGCCACGCAATCTGCAACGCAAGCTGGACGTTACGGATTTTGGTACCCCTATAGAAGGCATTGATATATTCGTGCAAGGGGACAATGTGCGCATGATCATAGAGCCCAAAGGTTTGTGGGAACATGCTGCCTACCAGACCGATAACAAATTCATTGTGGAGGTTAAACCCATCGTGGATGACCCCAACAAGCTGGTGAAAGGCAAGCAGATCGGCTACACCGGCGAGAAGCTGACACTGAATTTTCAGAATATCTCCACCCGTGAAGCGCTCACCGTCATCGCCGATTTTACCAATTTGAATATTGTGATCAGCGACACTGTGGCGGGCAATTTAACCCTGCGTTTGAAGGATGTGCCGTGGGATCAAGCACTCGACATCATCCTGCAAAGCCGCGGCCTGGATATGCGCAAGAATGGTAATGTAATCCAAGTGGCGCCACGCGAAGAAATCGCCTCCAAAGAGAAGCTGAATCTTGCGGCGGATCAGGAAATTGCTGATCTTGAAACCCTGCAGACTGAAAGTTTCCAGTTAAGTTATGCCAAAGGGTCGGAGCTGGTGGCCTTGCTGTCCAATGACAAGCAGCGGATATTATCCAAGCGCGGTAGCGCAGTGGTGGATCAACGCACTAATACTGTGTTTATCCAGGATACCCCCACCCGCCTGGAAGAAGCACGCAAACTGATCAAACAAATTGATGTTGCAGTGCGGCAAGTAATGATAGAAGCACGTTTTGTGGAAGCCAGCGACTCTTTCAACCGCACCATAGGTGGCAGATTAGGGTTTAGCGGCCCGCTGTCTGCCGGGATGATACCCAATGGATTTACCAGTGGTAGCGGGGGCAGCAACAATATAAGCCTGCCGGGTGCATCAAGCGGAACGGGTGGCTTAAATCTGTCATTTTTTGATGTGGCTGCCTCTAAAACATTAGGCTTGGAGTTGAGCGCTTCTGAGCTGGACGGAAATACCAAATCCATCGCCAGCCCGCGTGTAGTGACCGCGAATGGAACCGAAGCGGTGATCGAGTCAGGCGTGGAAATACCCTATCTACAAGCCAGCAGCAGTGGTGCCACCAATGTTGCTTTCAAGAAAGCAACATTGAGCTTGAAAGTCACTCCACAAATCACTCCGGATGATAATGTGAACATGAAAGTAGATGTCAATCAGGATACGGTGGGAGATATATTTAGTGGCATACCGAGTATCAACACCAAACAGGTTAGCACCCAGGTATTGGTTGAAAACGGCGGTACAGTAGTTATTGGCGGCGTTTACACTCAGGGTACCAGCGATTCAACTTCCAAGGTTCCCCTGTTGGCCGATGTGCCAATTCTTGGCTGGTTGTTCAAAGAAAACACTAAAACCGATGCGAAAAGAGAGCTGTTGATTTTTATCACCCCAAAAATATTATCGGAAAAACTGAATCTACGTTAACCGTTAATGCTGTTTCTATAAGATAGCAAAGCCCGGTTTTGCCGGGCTTTTGCTTAGCTAGAGCAGGCTATAATTTTTCCGTTACAATCTCATTATGCAGTCTGCCCCTACAAAACCAGTCAAACGCTCCTCCGGCAATATATTTCTGGTGGGCATGATGGGTGCAGGAAAAACCACAGTAGGTAAAATACTGTCCAGGCATTTGGGTAAAACCTTTATTGATAGCGATGTGGAAATTCAGCAACGCACCGGGGTCAATATCCCGCATATTTTTGACGTAGAAGGTGAAACTGGTTTCCGCCAGCGTGAAATTAATGTTATCCGGGAGTTGGTCCAGCTCGACAATATTGTTTTGGGTACAGGGGGAGGTGCCGTGCTGCATGAGCAAAACCGTGCTGCATTGCGTGCTAATGGCGTGGTAGTCTATTTGAAAAGCGCGGTGCATGACTTATGGCAACGCACCCGCCATGACCGTAACCGCCCCCTGTTGCAAACAGCCGACCCCTATGCCAGGCTAAAAGCACTGCATGAAGTACGCGACCCCATATATACCGAGCTGGCTGATCTTGTGGTAATGACGGGCAAGCAAAGTGCACAGAGTTTAGTGTTGCACCTGGAGCAGGAATTACATCGTTTTAGTACCGCTGAGCAGCTTAAAATATGAAAACACTGACCGTCGGCCTGGCAGAACGTAGCTACCCCATCCATATCGGTAGCGGCTTATTGAGCCGTCCTGAATTATTGCTGCCCCATCTGCCTCATAAAAAAACTGCCATCGTGACCAACACCGTGGTGGCACCGCTCTATCTGGAGTCCTTAAGCGCTTTGTTGCAAGCTCAGGGCATTACCGTGCTCCCCATTCTGCTGCCGGATGGAGAGCAATACAAGAATACTGAAACACTGGGACTGATTTACCAGGCATTGCTGACTCATCGCTGTGAGCGCACTACGCCATTGATCGCGTTGGGAGGCGGAGTTATCGGCGACATGACAGGCTATGCGGCGGCTACTTATTTACGCGGTGTACCCTTTATTCAGATACCGACCACATTGCTGGCACAGGTAGATTCATCGGTGGGTGGCAAGACAGGTATTAACCATACCCTGGGCAAAAACATGATAGGGGCGTTCTACCAACCGCAAGCGGTGCTGGCTGACATTACCACGCTCAATACGCTGGCCGATCAGGAGCTGCGCGCTGGCCTGGCAGAAGTCATTAAATACGGCTTGATCCGCGATCTGGATTTTTTCCAATGGTTGGAACAGAACATGGATAAACTGTTGGCACGAGATGCCAGCGCGTTGCAATATGCCATCACTTGCAGTTGCCAACACAAGGCTGAAGTGGTTGCTGCAGACGAACGCGAAAGTGGCGAGCGAGCGCTGCTCAATCTCGGCCACACATTTGGTCATGCTATCGAAACCGGTATGGGTTATGGTGAGTGGTTACACGGTGAAGCCGTGGCAGCAGGCACAATTATGGCGGCTGACCTTTCCTGTCGGCTGGGTTGGATTAGCGCGCAGGATACGGCGCGCATCCGCAGCCTGTTTGAACGTGCCGGGTTACCTGTCCTCGGGCCGGCATTGGGCGAGGAGAAATATCTGCAACTGATGGGCCTGGATAAAAAAGTAGCGGGCGGGAAAATGCGTTTTATTTTGCTCAAGTCCATAGGCCACGCAGTATTAAGCGCAGATGTTCCACCCAACTTGCTGCGCCAAACTTTGGCCGCATGCGTACATGACTGAGCTTGCGCCTTATGCCATCAGCGAACACAATACGCGCGGGCGCGCAGTGCCCGAAGAAGCACCATTCGGACGCAGTGATTTCCAGCGTGACCGCGACCGGATTATTCACTCTACTGCTTTTCGCCGCCTGGAGTACAAAACCCAGGTATTTGTTAATCACGAAGGTGATTTGTTTCGCACGCGGCTTACGCACAGCATGGAAGTGGCGCAAATTGCCCGCTCCATTGCTCGCTACCTTAAACTAAACGAAGACCTGGTAGAGGCCATCTCATTAGCGCATGACCTCGGCCACACGCCATTTGGCCATGCCGGACAGGATGCGCTCAACACCTGCATGCACGAATTTGGTGGCTTTGAACACAATCTGCAATCGCTGCGCGTAGTAGATAAACTGGAAGATCATTATGCGGCCTTTGATGGCCTGAATCTGTGCTTTGAAACGCGCGAAGGCATACTCAAGCACTGCTCGCCTGCTAACGCGGCTACTCTGGGTGCGCTGGGCGAACGCTTTCTAAAGCAACAACGTCCCGCACTGGAAGCACAGATTGCCAATATGGCCGATGAAATCGCCTATAACAATCATGATGTGGATGATGGCTTGCGTTCCGGGTTACTGACGCTGGAGCAGATATCCTCAGTGCGTTTGTTTGCTGGTCA
>JAUSKS010000280.1 GCA_030646595.1 Gallionellaceae bacterium
TACCCAGAAAAATTCCCCTCGACCAAAGCCCGGTCGAGCCAGGCTTTTACTTCCTTGGGTAATTGGGTTACTTTGGAGCGCTGCACATTAGCTCCAGTACTTCGCTGGACGCGCGATGCCAGGATCACAATCCGCCGTGTATTCGGCCAGGTCTACGCCCCAGCGCGTCAACTCTGCGCGCCAATGGCCGCTGGGTTCACGCTGGATTTTTACCAGCCCGCGTTCTTCCAGGTAATCCAGTTCGCGGCGCACTTCAATCTGTGTAGCATCCGGGCTGATGGCCTGCACTACGGACAGAACCAGCTCTTCAGCTGCACCTATCGGGCGAGCATTGTTAAGCGTTAAAATAATATTCCAGCGCATCATCTCGCGCCGCACTTTAGCGATATCCATTATTTCCCCCCGTCTATGCGCAACATTTTCACCTCGTTCATCAGGGCATCCATACGTGCCTCCAGCACCGACTGGTTACGGATCGTATCCTCGCGCCGCGTATACAGATTCGGCAGGTCGCCACGCATCAGCAGCATCTCCCTGTCTGTGCCCCGCGCCAGTTTTTCGATCTGGGAAAACCGATTTTCCCAATGCTCCTGCGCCTCGGTACGGGCAATCTCCTGCGTCGCAAACCGTTCATCCAGGCGCTTGTCGAACTGCTTAACCAGCACCGCGCCAAAGGCCCACACCGCGCACAGAAAAGCAATCAACAGTCCGACTAGCCAGGTAAATTCGATTTGTAAAATCATTGTCTGCCTTTCATTTTTTCGTTCAACGCCTGGCACTCAATGCAAGTCTGTACCCCCGGCACTGCCTTGCGCCGCGCAGCAGGTATGCGCTCGCCGCATTCGCATAGCTTGGCCGATGGTCTCGTGGGTTTTTGCATAATGGCCTTTGCCTGATTACGTTCATACTCAGCCAACTCCAGCGCCTGCGCGCGATCTTCCGGCGTCATGCAGCGCTACCCATATACCTCAACCGCTCCATCTTGCGCCGCAGTGTGAGGCCGCGCACGGCACGGCCTGCCGCCTTGTTCCACAATAAAAACGCATTGGCTGCGCCGGTATAATCGCCGCGCATCGTTTTGCGGCTGACGCTTGAAGCACCGAACGCGCCGACGCCAATGTTGTAAGCCAGCGAGGTGCAAGCGATGGTGCGGTCTTCCGGCTCGGTGTGCAGCCGCGCGCAGCGCAGCAAGGTGGCCAGCATGAATTGCCCGGCGCGCTGCCGCAGGGTGTTATCGGCCTGCTCTTGCGTCCACACATCGCCCTGTTTAACGCCCAGCGTTTCGCCGTAGCCTATCGTCCAGACACCGACAACATCTTGGTACGCCGTCAGGCAGCAGCCCTCGAAGCGCTTGAGCATTGCCACGATTTGATCGAGGGCTTGATTCATTGTTGGGGTTTCTTTTTGTCAAACACGCGCCCGACAAACCAGAAGGCGAGGATGCTGGACAAGATGGCAGCGTCCTCCACCGACCAGCATTGCAAAATGGCATGCCAGGCATCCACCGATTGCAGCGCAATCATTATCGTGGCCAGCTTGACCAGGCCATATAGCGCAAGAAAATAATAGGTCGTGAGCGGACGCACCAGCATGTTGAGTGCATCCACGAATTTATTGCCCGTGAGCTGCATCTGCCCGGCCAGCGCTTCTTTCTGCGAAGCCAGCAACGCTAGCACCTGGTCAATATCGCCTTGCTGCGCAATCTCGGCAGCACGGGCGCTGGCGCGTGTTTGTTCGAGCTGGAATTGTTTTTCCAGCATGTCCAGCTCGTGCGCGTTGTCGGTTTTTTTATTCCACAGCCCGATCAACTCCGGCAACAGGCGCATGAAGCCGCCACCCAGCAATGAGAGCAAGGTCATTAACATTATTTTTTACTCCAGCGTGAGGGGTTAAACAGACAAGGCGATTGCCGGGCGGAGTAATGCCCAGCCAAACGATAGGTGCAGCCGCCGTAGTGCGCCATGCACACATCTTCATGCCGCGACCAACGGGCGCACTTGCCGCAAACTTGTAAAGGGGTGTTCATGGCGCGAGATTACGCGCGCGCGGGGGGAGGGTTAAGGCGGAAGGAGTTCCGGGGGGAATAAGAAGCCCCGCGAGGGCGGGGCTGGTGTCTAAATTATGTTAGACATTAGTGCTTTATCAATTATTTCTAATGCCTGCGTTTTAGTCGGCAGCGCCTCTCCAATTATGTAAAGCCGAGCAGCGCGTAGAGCTTGCCTACTCTCTTTGAGTTCCGCCTCGGATGTGTTCCATCGTCTTTTGAAATTTGCAACCATTTTGCGCAATACATCAGAGTCGTTCGTGTCTTCTGCTCTCATCTTATCCTCCAAGTAAAACCCAGCCTAACCCTACATTCAAGGCCGACTGCGCAAAAGCGCAGCGGCTTAATTCAAACGTTCGACACCTAGCGCAACGGTGACCTTTGCAGCCCCATTCTGCGCAAGTAGTCCAGTGCCTTTTCTGGCAAGTCGTTGTCTGGCTTGGCTCTTCGAAGAGAGTGGGCTAATCTCCGCACAAGATCAGCTAAGTCGTCCACCACGGCGGCGTCGAACTTTACGCTCAAGCGGGACGCGCCTAGAGCGCAGCGGTTTTCTTCATCGTTATTCATGCGCGCCCCTTAGCTCCGCCAACGGCCTCATTCCTCATCAAGAAACGGTTCGCCTTCATCGCTCAGGCACTCGAACTCCATCACATTACACAAGCACCCCTGCTCATCTGAGAGATTTTTAAGCTCGTCCAACGCGTTGTTGGAGCACCAGGTGCCGTCGTTCCGGTGGGATTCGATCTTGTTCTTGTCCCAGTGCGCTGGAACCTCGATATCGTATTCAACGATCATCCGCACTTTGACTTTCTTGGATATCAAAACACAGGTGCTCTTGTGCACATCCCCAATGGGTTGCTGACAATAAAAGCATTTGCCGTTCATCTCTGCCGGGCGTTGAGCCTTCGTTGTAACTATGAATTCCATATTCCATCTCCTTGCACCTGTGTGGCACCGCTGTCAACTACCGCAAAACTGATCCAGGAATTTGCGATTATATTTATCCTCAAGTTCTGCTCTGGCCTCTGTGCCGCGTTCTGGCCGACCAGAGACATGAAATCTGGAGAACCCGGTATAGGCCCCATAACTATTTTTGCCGTTCACTTCCCCACATACGCCGATTGGACCAACCCTGACGTTGCGAAACCGCGCGCTCTCGCCGTCGAGTAGCTTGGCAGCGACCATCTCTTTTGCCCAGGCAATCTGTTCATCCCTTTGTCTTTCTTCAGCCGTTGAGTAACGATAAATTGCATACCCACCCGCTATCAAGAGCGGCAGCACACCCAATAGAACCGTGATTATTGCCACTTTGGACAACTTCTTCATGTCACTCCCCTTCAATTAACTACGTTAAAAAACTGCCTCACTCTAAAACAACCCGCCCTGTCTGTCATCTACCTCTACCCCCAATATATTCCTGATATTGCGCTCGGTCGTTTTAAATTCCCTGGCCAGCCTGCTATGGCTCAGCCCCTGGCAGCGCCGCTCGCGGATGCGGCGGTTACGCTCGGCGCGGCTGCCGCTGGTGTTGAGCGGGATGTCAAAGTGTTCATCTCCCCCAAAAGCACGGCACAGTTTTTGTGCGGCCTCCTCGCCCAGCAGCTCGATTAACGGGTGGCCCGGTTTGAGTTCCAGTGGAACATACAGCCGGATGCCGCCATAGTGGGCAACCAATACCAGCGCGGCATCCATGCCAATCGCATCAACTATCTGCTGCAATGATCGAGGCGGTGCGCTGAGGTTTTTTATTTCGGCGTTCACGGCTTCTTGACCTTACCCAGATCAAACACTGCGCCCTTCGGCTGCCACGTCAGGCCGCGCTGATCGAGCCAATCCATGACCATTTGTTGCGAGGCTGCCGAGAGTACGTCTCTGTCCACGGTGATGTTCAGCACCGGCTTTTCTTTTTTCAGCCAGAAGTGCCACGCACTCCACGCACCGAAGATAACGCCACACAGAAAAGCGAATACTAAAAGTAGCAGGCCTTCCATCAACCCTCTCCCCCAACCCCTCTCCCCTGGGGAGAGGGAGGAGCGCAGCGGAGGGAGAGGGCGTTTTTCCGCTTCACCAGCGCCGTGACCACCGCATGCAACTGCTTCGCATCCAGCCATTCCAGCCGGTCTATGCCTTTGCCCTGGCTGCTGGTTTGCTTCTTGGCGATGGCAGCGGCGTATGCCCAAGGCAGTTTCATGTCGGCCAGCAGCGCGCCGATCTTGCTCATCAGCGGCATCAGTTCCGGTTTGACGTTGGCAGGTTTGCCCGCGTGGTTGCTGGTGGGTTTGTAGCCACACGCCTTGAGGTGATCCAGCACTTTCTTGCGCCCGGCCCAATCCAGCGCCGCGCTGCTGCGCACCCGCGCCACTGTCCACAACATGGAGCGGTAGGCGCTGTCCGGGTTTTGATCGGTGGTGTCCATGCCCAACTGCACAGCGGCCATGTGGATGATGGCCAGGTCTTTGCGGCGGTCGGCGTATTGAGTGGGGTATTTGTGGGCCATGATTATTCCGCGAGCTGGATTGATTCGCACACTTTGTTCAGGTGGTTCAATGCCGCCTTGCCATTGGGCCAGTCAGGCCAGAATGTAGTCCACGTCTCGCTGAAAAACGGATCGTTTTTAACGTGGAGCTTGCCGAACGTCTTTTCCACTTGCTTCTTATGAGCTGGCGAGCAAACCGGCCTGACCTGCTTTCGCATAAATTTTTGCTCAGGATGTTCTTTCTTTAAGCCGCACCAGATGCCTTTGAAATAGCCATCCACATAGGTCATCACGCGGTAAGTCATGTTCTTACTGCGCTCCACGCGCAGCGTAATTTTGTAGCCATCGCACATTAGATGCACACCCAGACCAAATGGGTGGGACAGGCTGTCGGCCAACACTTCAATTTGTTGTTTGCTGAGCTTCATAATTTCGCTCCTTTTGGATATGCATCATTCAACACACGTTGCAGCAGCGCGGCGGCGGTCTTACTATTGCGCGCCCAATTCTTGATTTCGCCCTTTTTGAGTATCTGCTTGCGCCGTCCGAAGATTGACCATTGGTAATTTCCGCGCGCAGCCGTTCCAGTGCCGTCATTGACGATGTGTATTTCCACCAGCGCGCTGGTTTGCCTGGTGATTGCGCTGTGCAGGATCATCTTTACTTGAATCATGCTGTCTCCTGCCTTAACACTTCTGGGTCAACTTCAAAAAACCCAAGCGCGCCTTTGAGCGGCACAAAGGGCAACGGCTTCGGGTTAGCCAGCTTGAAGCCATACCAACATGAAAACCATCGTGAGTCATCCTGCTGTACGCAATCGACGATCTCGACAGAACCGACGATGCCGCCGCGTTTCATCTCATCAAATGCAGGCAGCACAACCCGTGGATTGATCGCCCATACGTATTTGCTTGCAGCCTCGTATTCCTCGCGCGTCATTCCCTTGGCTGCATGGATCAACACCCGCCCGCGAAAATTGGTCTTCCAGATGCGGTTCTCGATATCCTTGCCGCCGTGCAGGATCAGCCATGCCCACGGTTGCCGGATGCTCAGCGCTTTCATGGCCACTTTTCTTTCCTCTTCCAATTTTTTATGCCGTCCCATATATCCTTGAATATGCAGGTTGCATTTGCGTCTTCGTTCCCTGCTAAAATATCTGCCCAGTACAGGCTGATTGTTGCGAACACAACCAAAGGCGTGATGATGAACAGTCCAGCGCGTTTTACATATTTGTTCATCATGGCCACGTTTCCTCTTTGACTACGCCCACTGTCTCCAGCGCTCTCAGCCGCGCGGCAATACGTTCCAGGCGGGTATGCATGGCTGCGGCGATTTCCAGTTCTTTGGTGACTGCATCCGACAGGATCAGATTGTCAGTCACCGCCATTGCGCCCAGGTTTTGACACAGCAGCCAAGCGCAGCGCGCGGCAAGCGTGGCTTTTTCCAAATCGCGCTTTACCCGCAGGCTGCTACGCCGTTCACTCATAAGATCGGGGTTCATACTTCCTCCTTGAAATTTTCCATCAGCGCGGTTACCAGTTTGTCCACTTCACCATCCATCGGCTTGATGAAGGCGATATCGCCGGTCTCAACGACCTGTACGCCAATGCGCTTGAGGTCAGCTACGGGTAGCTGCGCCAGTGCAGTTTTAACGGGGGTCATGCTGACTTTAACCAGCATGTCCATTTGTTCGGGCAGGTGTTTTTGGATAAGCGCGATAACTTTGTTCGCGTCTTCAAATACCAGCTCACCGCGCCCTTTCTGATAGCCGCACTTGATGCCGTGCAATACCACCGAGAGGGGCTTCTCGAATAGTTCCGGTGCGCCTTCTACCTCTTGCAGCAGCGCGTTCTCAGCGTTGGCAGCAGCTTCGATCAGGCGCAGCAGCTTCTTTTGGTACAGGCGGCGCAGCGCGCGGGTTTCTTCTTCGATCTGGCTGACCAGCTCCTTGAGTTCGGCGCGGGCTTCGGAGGATTTGCGCGCTTTTTGTTCGATATCGGCAATGGTGATTCTCATAATCAGTCTCCAAGTGATTCGATTAACATATCCAGTTGATCCCGAACTTCTTCAAGACCTTCTCGCGTTTCCTCACGGGTACGGCTCTTATCCCCATAAAACTGCTGCATTGCCTCCATTAGTTCTTGCGTTTCCATGTTTTCCTTTCAGGTGGGTAAGTGAAGCTGGCCAAGCAAATCGGCCAGCGGGATTTTTCTAAGGCGCGATTCCAGCATGAGGCTGCGCATTGCGCGGCTACGCAGGAATTCGCAGGTGTGCTGCAACTCATCTGGCGTGGCGGCGATGAAGTACCCTTCGGCTGGGGTGCCACATATGGCATGACCTTCATCGCGCAGATCGGTGATGAGCTTGCGGGTCTGGCGCTCTTCGATTCCAAGCTGCAGCGCAAGCTGCCTGACGCCGATGCCATTGCCTTTGCCGATGTGGCGCGCAAGCATGGCTAGAACATGGTTAGCTGTGACCATTGTTAATTCCTCCTCGCTTGAGTACCGCCATCACGGATGGGGGCATGATGCTGCGCGGCTTGGGCTTCGCTCCCTCTCCCGGCCTTTGGCCACCCTCTCCCGCAAGCGGGAGAGGGGCAGGGGAGAGGGTTGGTGAGCATGTCCGCCCACCGCGTCGCGCTTCGGTTTGCGCTTCCTGCCTGGCTTCGGCCTTGTTGCCATACCCCTCGATGATGGCCAGTAAATATCCGTGGCCCTTTAACGGCAGCGTGAGCTTGTCGCGCTTAGTCAGCATGTCTTCCAGTGCCAGCTTCCAGTAATCCTGCGGCGCGCTCCAGATGCGCCCGCTGCGTGTGACCTTGCCTGCCTCAATCATGGGCAGAAGCTCATTGAGCAGATTGCTCACGCGATCAAACGAGAGCTGGCGCGTAGCGGGGCGAAAGAGGGCGAGGTATTGCACCAGCAGGTTGCCGAGTGGGGCTGGAAATTTAAGGGCGATCATCACCGCAGCGCGCGCGCCTTCGTGGCCGATGATGACATCCAGTGACATGGTGGCACCGCAGGCTGGGCAGGTGGCGTTCATGGGTGCTCCTTGGTGGGAATCAGTTTGCACAAAAACACTTCGTCCTGACTGGTCTCCAGCACGGCCTGGCCATTGAGGCAGGCCAGCAACATATCGCGGTCTTCTTGCAGGTTGACAGACTGCAACAAAGCGCTTGCGTAAGCCGTTTGCAATTGCAAGGTGGAATACAAGGAAACAGACGCTGCGAGAATGAGCGCGATGGCAATTACATTTTTTGCCCATTGTGTGATGGGCGGAAAGTTGCCCGTCCAGTGCAGGCCGTAGCGCAGGCGCAGGGTGTGGATATTTTTCATGCGGCCACTCCCCGGTTGATTTTTTTATGAATCCGCGCCGACAACACGCCCACCGCCGTGGCCAGCGCTTCATCATCGCTCCAATGTACCCCGCCCATCTTGCCCATGACGGCATGCACCACTTCATGAGGTATCAATTCTTCCAGCCGCCCATCTGCGGGCAGCACGATGGTGCCGGTGTGCTTTGCTGAGGGATGGTGGGCAGGTTGAAAGAAAGCATGGACTTTCATGCCTGCGCGCCGCCATGTCCGCCCGGCAATGTATTCGCGGTGGACATCTTGAATGGTCGGCAACAAGCGCACCTTTAGTCGAATGGCTCCGTAACCGACGGTGAATACCATTAGCGCGGCCATCAGTGCACCTCCGGCTTCTTGAATGCCTGGCGACGTTCAGACAGCCGCTGGAGCTGCACGGCGATGGCTTCCCGGTCATTCACGTCGTAGCTGTCTACCAAGGCATACAGGCAGGAGGCAAGCTGGTGAGCGGTGATGCACATCTCGGCCAGCTTGGTATTCACTTCGTGCAATGTCTGGCCCTGGCGCAACAGGGTGTCTTGCAGGTAATTGACCTGCGCAACCAGCTCTTGCTTTTTGAGGTTCTCAGGGGCGCACATGGCCGGTACCTGAGTGATGATAGGATCGTTCATAGCGCCAACCTTTGCTGGCCAGCGGCCTCAAGTTCTGCTGGTGCAGCCATTAATGGGGCTAACGGCTCTTCGCCATCCCAGCAGCACAGGCGCGCATGATCTTGGTCGTCATAGGTCGTGTCGCAATCCGCGCATTCCCAAAGTGTCACCTCATCAGCTTCCGGTGGGCAGCAATCTTCGGCTTGTGATTCACGATCATGCAGTTGTGCGCAGTTATGGCATTGATATTTGATAACTTGTTTGGGGTTCATACGGTACTCCCCGTTTCCGTCCACCTCACCTCACAATCAAACCGTAGCGCCACCCAGTTGCGCCGCACACCAGATGCGGTACGTTCGTGCATGAATACCGCGCCTTCCAGCGCCGAACAATGGCGGCAGGCTTGAATTTCGATGCGCGGGTTACGACGGCCCACAGCGATAGCCAGCACGGTATAGCCTTGTGCAGCCAGCCATTTCGCGCAGCCCTTGGCTTTGTCCATGCTGCTCAACGCGTGATCGTTGAGCACATTGTGGTGACGCTTGATGGGCGGCTTTTCTGTCAATGTCCAGTTTGTCATGATTACTTCCCTCCCTTGTGTGGGCAGCTTTGGCAAGCGCGCCAGTGGCGCATGGCTTGTGGGCTGCTGGTTGGCACGGCGCTGATCGACAGCGCGCGGCATTCGGCGTGGCTGATTTCTACGTTGGTGTGCGGGCAGGTGAGGCGGGCGAATACATCCAGCACTTTGGCAGCGATTTTGTCAGTCTTGGCGGGGTATTTTTCGCCCAGTACTAACGAAGCAGCTGTGCGTGAAATGCCCAACTGCTCGGCTACGCGCGTGATGCTGGATGCAGCCACAGCCTCCTTGAACAGGGTTAGCCAGTCGCTCATGCCGCCACCCCGCTGATGTCAATCTCTGTTTCTGTGTTGGGGTCGTACACTGTTTTTTGCGGGACGCGCCACACCGGAGCCTGCGGGCCAGTATCGTTTTCGTCCCGCAGCCACCAGCGTTTGTAGCCATTGCTGGTGAGCGCAGTGCCCGGTTCGCGGCGCGGCAATTCAACCAAATACCCGGCCTTGACCAAGGCACACACGTAATTGCGCACGTTGCTGGTGATATCGCCACGCGCGTTTTCATCCACCACCAGGCTGATAATCTCCGGCAGCGAAAATTTGCGCCGCAACCGAATCGCGCGCCAGATACGCACACGCACGGTGTCTTTTTTCCAGATACGGTAGCCGCTTTGGCTTCCGCGTTTTGGGCCAGAGCGGAAGTTTTCCCCGGCCACCAGCACTTGCTGGCCCGCAGCGGTAAGCTGGTGGCAGCCTAGTTTGGTTTTTTCCAGCCATTGATTCTTGCGCAAGACCTGCATAGCGTTTGCAACTTGTTGCGGTACGATGCCGGTCAGCATCACCAGGCGCTCCTCGGTGATACATTCATGCAGGCCCGCGTCGCGGATGGCCGTTAACAGTTGTTCTGCGATCCAAGCCATTTAACGGGACTCCCGCAGTTTGGTCACGCGCGGCGCGATCCAGTTCAGGAAGCGCCTTAATGCGTCTTCGGCTTCCTTCTCTGTCTCAGCTTCTGGTATGCCAGGAACAAGCAATGTTTTCCCGTCATAGGCATGGCGCGAAGTCACGCAGATCATGGCGCGCAATTTCTTGGATGGCCCTTCGGCGACCTTGATCGCACCTTCGGGAAGACTGCGACCAAATCGTATCTGGCCGCTTCGATAACAGTAGGCGATCATCTCAACCCCTCCTGTTCGTATTGACGCGGCGCGGCGTACGCGCCTGCCAATCGTGGGTGAGCACCTGGCCTGCCATGTCCTGCAAGCTGACTGACTTCTTGCCGTTGCGCGCAGCGGTTTGCTCGACCGTGGCGATCGCATTCATAATTTCGCGTACGCGTCCGGCAGACTGGCGATAAATCTCGGTGATCAGGTTGGGTTCGATTTCCACATCCGCCAGTTGTTTGCAGAATTCAGTCACGTCGGCGGGCGTGGCCGGGGCGAACTCGACCACTTTGGCAATGCGGCTGCTGATCTGCGCGTGGCGCGCGATCTTGGCCTGCACTTGATCCATACCGACCAGAATCACAATCACTTCGGTCAGATCAGACAGGTCACGCACCGCCTCTAGCACCTGGGCGCTGTCGCGCAGACAGTGCTCCACTTCGTCAATGACCAGGGGTATCTGCTGCCCGCCCAGCACACCGGCAATGCGCGCAAAAATATCTTTTGCCCGCCCGCGTGAATCAATTTTGAGCGTCTCGGCCAGCTCGGTCATGAAGTAGCGCGGCGTCCACTCCACTTTTGCGCGCAGGTAAGCTGCACCGTTCTGCACGGCCCACTGGTCAACGGTCTGGCTCTTGCCGTAGCCCGCCGGGCCAGTGACCAGCATCAAGCTGGCCTCGGTTGCGCCGCGCGCTTCTACCGCCGAAATGCCCGTGCGAAATCGTTCGTAGTTGCTGATATTTTTGACAAAGACCTTCTTCATAATTACACTCCCCTTGTAGTTTTTACTTCCCCGTTGCTGCACTTCAAAGACTGCCCGGTAACGTCAATTACCGGGCAGCCGCTTCTTCTAACCCTCCAAATAAATCCTCCCATTCGTCGGTGTTGCAGTACCAATCCAGCCATGTATCGTCCTGCGCAGTCACCTGGCTGGCGTTGGTGCGCAGCCAGCGATACTTGGCTGCGTCGGTGGTGAACATCGGGCGCGGGATGGGCAGGTATTCGGCGTTGGCTGGCAACTGTTCAGCCTGGATGGCGGGCATCCCTGGAGCCGGGTTACAAACCGGCTGCGGCATGGCGCGAAACTCAAACACCGGCAGGGTGATCGCGGCCTGGTGCTCAATAGCCAATGGCGGATTAAGCTCGGCCTCAGCTTCTTCGATATGCGCTTCAGCGCGCTTGATGCGGCCCTCTGCGCGTTTGCGGGTGGCGACGTCGATTTGCGATTGCGGGAAGTAGGCGGTTTTGTTGGCCTCAAATTCGGCCACGCAGATCAAGCGGCCTTCCATGTCGCGCACCCACACGCGGCTGCCGTCGTGGATGTCGTAGCCGATGCGCACCTGTTCGCCGTGGTAATGCTCCAGTTCTTTATTGAAATAAATGTTGCCGTGCAGCCGCACTTCGGCACGGTGCGTCTTTCCGATCTTGTAAGGCCGGAACAGATCGTCGGCCTCTCCTGGCTTCAGCATCACTGGCTCCCAGCCTTCAGTCATGGCCGCTACCCACGCTTCCATTGGCGACGGATGGCGCTGCTTGCCAGTGACCGGATCAGTGATCTTGGCCAGACCCCGGTGCGGGCGGTTGTTGTAAGCCTCGACTTGAGCCTCACACCATTTCATAAACTCAGGAAACTGCATCAGCAGCCGCGAAGTGCCAACAGCATTGATCTCCCGGCGCGTGACCTTGAATGCGGCCTGCTTCGCTTCGCGATCCATCGTCGCTCCCATGTAGGTCGGAAAATCTTTTGCACCGCGTACCCAGATGGTCTGATGGCTGCGCTCCTCTAACCCGCGCGCCTGTGAGTTATAGGGCAAGCTGTGCGTCATGCTGATGCCGAGGCGCGACATGAAGCCGACGATTTCATTGCTCATCAGTTCGTTCTTTTGACCGGAGCCATTGTCGACATAGTGCAGCGCGTTGATGCCGCAGGTTTCAACGGCATGGCGCAGGGCATCCAACACGGCCCATGTTGACTCAGCCAGATCAACGCTCCAGCCGACGCAACGGCGCGTGGCGATGTCCAGCACGGATGTGATCTCAGGCCGGAAGGGGCGTCCATGTCTGGGGTGGGCGATCTCCGCATCAAATTTATGCCCGTCCGATGTGTAACAGTCGCCCGGCCACATCTGGCTGGTGTCGCGGCGCACAAAGGCGCGCACTGATTTCAGTTCGCGCGGCAGCATGCGGCCACGCGCCAAATCGAGCTTGCTCATCTTGTCGATGAAGCGTTGCGCAGCCCAATAAGACGGGGCCGACACGCCATCTGGTAACGTGGCTGTGAGTTCAAACAGGCATTTTTTTAATGTGGGTTTTTGCGGCTGCTGATACAAGCCAAGCAGCGTAGATGCCCAGGCGGGCACACGAATAACGGGGTTATTTTTGGGGGCCAGCGCGGTGAATCCCTGCTCTGCCTCGGCCATCCAGCGGTAGATTGAGGTGCGCGACAAGTTGCGCTTGCCGTTTTTTCCGGCCTTGACGTTGGCCACTGGCACCAGCCGCTGCAGATGTTCCGGCAGTTCATTATTCGCCGCCAACGCAATCACAGCCTGAATCGCCTTCTCGATTCCGGCAGCCTTGGCCAGACGCTTGATCTCGTTGATGATGGCCGCGCGCGCTTCAGCACTCTTGCGCTGCCAGTCTTTCAGCGTGGTGGAGTTGGTGGCCATGTAAATGGCGGGCTGTGTGGTGGGGGCAAGAACGGGAGAAGTTTTTATCTGATAATGCATCAGCGCTTCGCGCACGGGTGTGGGTAGACTTGATATGGGGTAGAGACGTTTTTTGCCCCCACGAACAGTGGACTCTTCGAATGGCCATGACTCGCGGCTGGCGCGAATTTCGCAGCCGCGTTTACCCATTCCAAGCGCCGTTGCAATGGTTTTAACGTCCATGTGATCGCTCATTGTTTTTTCCCCAAAACATGCTTGATGGCTTTTTCCTGCTTGGCGATTTCATTTTTCATATGCCCCAACCTGCCCAATTCAGCCATTAGTGATTCCTTGCCTGGCAACACGCGGCAACCGAGTTTGCTGGCGAATAAGCTGGCAAGGGTGGTTTGTTCTGTCGCTGCATCGAATGCGATGGCAGTTTCTAAATTAGGGATGTGATCTTCTGATGCTTCGGAGGTGTATTTGTCCAAGGTGTTGACGGACACCTCGCGCGCCAGCAGGCGGGACATGTCGGCTGCAATCTGATAGCGATCCTTGGAACACGCCTTGATGGCTTCGCCCATAACATGAGCAATCTCGCCGCGAAACCGCCATGCGCCTGGGGTTAGTGGGTATGCCTGCGGTATACTGGCAAAAAGATCACCAGTTAACGTGTCTACCATGCGTCGCATGTCAGGCTGCTTTCCTTAGTCTGCCACTGGCGGCAGTTGTCTTGCCTTTCAAAATCCTTGCGGCAGCGTTAAACTGCACATCTCGATAGCCGCGCGGCTTTATTGAACCGTCCGGGTTATATCGTGATGGCCAGATAACCATCGGGTGCACTTCCAACGCATCCGCAATACGTTGTTCGCATATTGGGTAACTGCGTACAAGTGCGACTGAAAAAGCAGAGGAACTGGTGAGGCCATATACCTGCGCAAGACCTGATAACGACATCCCGGCTTTGCGTAGCGCGGCAACAACATCTGCAGGATGCCAGTCTTTTTGTGGACTGGTTTTTTTAACGGCCTTTGCTGTCATGTTTTTGCCATACTTGGTTATTTGCGATAAGTGGCATCCTCCGCCCAAATTTGGTAGGTGTCAAGTGATTTGACACCCATATTTGGTAGTTCGCACTTTAGGATTTTATTATGGTTGGCAGTAACTATAATTTGTACTTTTATTTCAATTCGTTACGTTTACTACGAAACGAGTTGTTAGTTCGCACTTTTATTTCGTACTTAGCTTACAAAAGCGCGAAATGAGCATAATCGCTCAAAGGTTGAGGTTGGCGCGGGAGCAATTAGGTCTGGGGCAGGCTGAAGCAGCGTCCAAATTTGGTATCCCAATTAGCACTTATCGGAAATATGAAAGTGGCCCAAGTGAGCCTGGTGCGGATGCTGTTGCTGGAATTTCTCGTGCTGGTATCAACGCAAACTGGCTATTGACGGGTGAAGGGAAGATGCTTCTAACCGAGGTCAGCAGCGCCCGCGCTGAATATCAGGTCGATCCCACACTCGATAATGATTACGTTTCGATTCCCCTCTACGACGTGCATGCTGCCGCAGGTGGTGGTGCATTGGTTGACGCGGAGCATGTAGTTGATGTGCTTCACTTCAAGCAGGAATGGATACGCGCCGAGCTGCGCGCCTCGCCTGATGACCTTTACTTGATCCACGTTGACGGCGAATCGATGGAACCAACCCTCCGCCCCGGCGATATCATCCTAGTAGACAAGCGCGACCACTCGCAAGCGCGTGATGGGATTTATGTACTACGGATGAATGGTACGCTGCTTGTAAAGCGTCTACAGCGGCTGCCGGGTGGTGTAATTAAGGTAACCAGCGACAATGCGGCGTATTCACCGTTTGAAATTAATGCTTCTAATGCCGATGATGGATTTGCGATAATTGGCCGCGTCGTATGGTCTGGCCGTAGAATGTAAAAACTTGCTGAAATGGCAAACTTGCGCAATTTAGCAAGTTCGACTAATTCTGTAGTACCAAATACTGCGCAAATATTGCTAATCTGCGTTTATTTTTGCGCTTTTTTTACAGGTAGTGATTTTCTGGCTTAATTGGCTTGTGACCCGCATGGAATCCCGCTTCATCCCGTTTTGTTTTGGCTGATCCCATGTACCATATCAATCACTCCCCCACACTCGCGCCTTGTCTGGCTTAGAAACTTGAATTTTCAGAGGTGCCCATCAGTGTTAAAATTGCATAAACCCGTTAGGATATAAAATATGACTACCATCGTTGCTGTGAAAAAAAATGGCATTGTCGCAATAGCTGGCGATACGCTTACCACCTTCGGCAATACCCGCTTACCCGCCGCGCTGGATGCTTCGCATGACAAGATTCTGCATGTCGGTGATAGCCATATAGGTGTTTGCGGTAGTGCTGCACATTACCTGGTATTAGCCAGTTTGCTGGCAAAAATGCCGGATGTGCAGCTTAACAGCAAGGCAGCGATTTTTGAAACTTTCCGCAAACTGCACCCGATATTAAAGGAAGAATGCTTCTTGAATCCCAAGGAAGACGAAGAAGATCCCTATGAGTCCAGCCAGATTACGGCACTGATAGCCAACGCCAGCGGTATCTATGGTGTTTATTCCATGCGTGAGGTATTTGAATTCACCCAATTCTGGGCCATAGGATCAGGCCATGAATATGCTTTAGGTGCATTACATTTTGCTTATACCCGCTATGATCATGTGCGGGACATTGCACGTATCGGTGTAGAAGCAGGCATTGCTTTTGATAAAAACAGCGGCGCACCCATCACTCTTTTTTCACTACCCCACGCCTAATTCCAATTCGCATTAGGAACGATCACTGCGTTGGCTTCGTCTTCGGCTCCTAGCCGCACTAGGTGTGCTGTCTTCGTCGCCTCATTCGGGTGCCCGGCCAAAAGTTTTTCGGACTTGCCGCCTTGTGCTCCTTCCTAATGCGAATTGGAATAAGCCTTTTTCCTTAAAAATAAGGCGCTGAATGTGCGAAATTTCTCATTGATTTTGCAGAAGTAAAGGAAACCCATGCCTGCTTAGAGCTGACACTGAAAAGAAGCGCACACAGACTTGGTGCGCCCAGTAAAACAACCCGCGGACTGTGGATCAGCCCCTCTTCATAACTCAGGGGCTGCATCCACAGCCTCCAACCCCATCAGTTCGGCTTGTTGATGCCTGGCGTAGGAAAAGGCCAGGTTGTAGCCGGGCGCACGGGTGCCGGAGCAGAAGGAGCCGGAGCTCCCATGGAATGGCCAGACGACTTCATCGCAGCAGCCGGTTTTTTGGCTGCGGCTTTTTTAGCCGGCTTTTTCTTGGCCGCGGGCTTTTTAGCTGCTGCTTTTTTAGCTGCAGGCTTTTTCTTGGCCGCTGGCTTTTTCTTGGCTACCGCTTTTTTAGCGGCTGGCTTTTTCTTAGCTGCGGGCTTTTTAGCTGCTGCTTTTTTAGCTGCGGGCTTTTTCTTGGCCGCGGGCTTTTTCTTAGCTACTGCTTTTTTAGCCGCTGGCTTTTTAGCTGCTGCTTTTTTAGCAGCGGGCTTTTTCTTGGCTGCGGCCTTCTTTGCTGCTGGTTTAGCTTTCTTTACTGCTGCCATTTCAACCTCCTTTGTTAATCAAAGTTCAAAGAAATACAACATTAACTACACCCCCGGCATACCATAACAACAGGTATGCACGAAGCCTTTAACTGCCGACTGCTGCTTGCGCAGCTACAGTCGGCAGTCCGCCGCCAATCACCGATTTATCGGTGGGCTATGCAATAACTAATCCCAAGACAAGGCGCCACCGGTTTGATATTCGGTAACGCGTGTTTCAAAGAAATTTTTCTCCTTCTTGAGATCTATCATTTCTGCCATCCACGGAAAAGGATTACTTGCTCCGGGATAGAGCAGGTCAACGCCGATTTGCTGGCAGCGCCGATTGGCAATAAAGCGCAGGTATTCTTTGAACATTCCGGCATTCAGGCCCAATACACCACGTGGCATGGTGTCTTCAGCGTAACGATACTCCAGTTCTACGCCTTTGTGGATCAAGGTGCGCGCTTCCTCACGGAATTCTGGCGTCCATAGATGGGGGTTCTCCAGCTTGATTTGATTAATAACGTCCACGCCAAAATTCAGATGCATGGACTCATCACGCAGGATGTATTGATATTGTTCGGCAGCACCGGTCATTTTATTTTGCCGACCCAGTGCCAGAATTTGCACAAAGCCCACATAGAAGAACAAACCTTCCATGATGCAGGCAAATACAATCAGGCTGCGCAATAACTGGCGGTCAGTTTCGGGGGTGCCGGTCTTGAATTCCGGGTTGGTCAGGATATCAATGAACGGCAGCAGGAATTCATCCTTTTCCCGAATACTGGATACTTCGTGATACATATTAAAAATTTCGCCTTCATCCAGACCCAGGCTCTCCACAATATATTGATAGGCATGGGTATGAATGGCTTCTTCAAAGCCCTGGCGCAACAAGACTTGGCGGCATTCTGGATTGGTGATGTGGCGATCAGTCCCCAGCACTATATTATTGGCTGCCAGACTATCTGCCGTCGTAAAAAACCCCAGATTACGCTTGACCAAGCGACGC
>JAUSKS010000296.1 GCA_030646595.1 Gallionellaceae bacterium
ATATATGCCGCGTCGCAATTTTTTGCTCGCGCCTTGTCTGGCTTGGAAACTTAAATTTTAAGAAGCGCCCTACTTATATTACTTAATCAACTGTTGATATAACAAATCGACTATATGTTGCGCATTTTCAACTTTCCCGCGATCCTGGGTGCGAACGCTTATGGTATAGCCAGCATCAGCTTTCTTAATCTCAACCAGAAATTCTGCAATCTTTCCTCCCTCTACGGTAGCTTTAATGAAATACCCACCACCTACCCTGTTCTTATCATCTATTACTATGCCTAATTGTTCCAAAGCCAACCCTACTTTGCGCCAACTGGCATCAAACGATTCACTCAATAGAATAGTTTTGTTGCCACCTTCGGTTTGCAATTTGGGTGCTACCGGAATTTCCGGTATAGGGGTAGCAACTACACTGGATGCTGGATTGGCAGTACCCGGCTCGGCTATCAACTTGACCATCAGCATTTGCAGCATGGTCGCTTCCAGTTCAGTGTTTTGCGGACGCGGTTGCCATTTGGAGGTGGTTTTGTCGGCGCTCAGTACTTCTTCCATGCCGCGGTGGCTGATATAAATTTCTGTGATGTTGCCGGGAGCGCGTTCCAAACGTGTACGAAACATATCTTTTTCGCCCGAGGAATAAACCTTGTCAAACAGTTTGCCAATAACGGCGCGTAATCCCCCCTGGGGTATGGTGGCGCGGTTTTCTTTCCAGTCGGTTTCCATGAGGCCAGCTTCAGGCTTCTCTGAGGTAAGGGCAAATCCCTGTTCCTTCCAGAAAGCTTTAACCAGCGGCCATACATTCTCTGCCCGATTTTCCACCACCAGCCAGCGCTCTGTGCCATAGCGTTTCATCTGCACATTCTTTGCTTCTGGCAAGACGTTGGCCACGCCAGATTGCGGCGCTGCTCCGACTTTGCTGTAATCGGAATAAACAGCCACAATCTCATCACCATTTTCGCTAACCGCATAACGCTCGCCCGCGACAGGCGTAGTCAGATCAGGCGGAATTTCCAGGGACGGCATTTTTGCTGCGCCGGATTGATAATCCACACGTTTATTTTCAACTACCCCGCATCCAGTTAACGCTAATAACAAACACAGCACAGCCCAAGGCAATGCAGTAATAGATAGTGTTCTCATGCCATCCTTAAAATAGTTATTTCTGATCAGCAATTGCTATAAAGATACCCGGATCACGCCGGCTTGATACATCGCTTCTTCCACTTTTTTTTGCGCTTCGGCGGACAAGGGGGTCAGCGGCAAACGTAATATATTTTTCATTCTACCCATGCGCGCCACAGCCCATTTCACCGGGATGGGATTAGCCTCTATAAATAAATGCCGGTGCAATCCCAGCAAACGAAAATTGATTTCCCGCGCCTTGGCTATTTCGCCACTCAGCACCGCCATACACATTTCATGCAAAAGCTGGGGCGCTACATTGGCAGTAACCGAAATCGTGCCATGCGCACCCAATAGCAGCAAGGCCAGCGAGCTGGCATCATCGCCGCTGTATATGGCAAAATCCTGAGGTGCGCGTTGCAACAAATCGCTACCACGTTCAATATCGCCCGTGGCATCCTTGATACCGACTATATTCGGAATTTGTGCCAGGCGCAGCACCGTATCATTATGCATGTCCGCGCTGGTGCGACTGGGCACATTATATAAAATGTGCGGAATATCCACCGCCTCGGCGATGGTCTTGAAGTGTAGATACAATCCTTCTTGTGTAGGTTTGTTGTAATACGGCACCACAGATAGCGACGCATCTGCACCTGCCTTCCTGGAAAAATCAGCCAGCTCGATGGCTTCCCTGGTTGAATTTGCGCCTGTCCCGGCAATCACTGGAATGCGCCCGGCTGCATGTTCTACCGCCACTTGAATCAGCAACTCATGCTCGGCCACGTCTACTGTAGGTGATTCCCCGGTAGTCCCTACCACCACAATGCCATCTGTGCCCTGTGCAATATGAAAATCAATCAGACCACGAAATGCATCAAGGTCCAAGCTGCCGTTTTGCAGCATGGGGGTCACAATTGCAACGATACTACCTTTAATCATGATATATGGCACCGCTGAAAGGTGCCTGAGGCTGGGTTAGAAAGGGCGCATTCTACCGCAATTGGGCAGTGCACCAAAGTTCGATGAGGCCATTCATTCATTCGCTACCAAATCCAGATCCAACTGATTCACATCCTCGTCCTTGTTAGCCTTGCCATTTTCGCGCGCTGCTTCAATTTCATCCAGGTACTCTGGCGTAACATCACCAGTGATGTAGTGTCCATCAAAACAGGAGGCATCAAAATATTCGATGGTCGAGTTAGCCTTGCGTACTGCGACTTTGAGGTCTTCCAGGTCCTGATATATCAATTTATCCGCGCCTATCTCATGGCAGATTTCAGCGTCGGAACGTCCAGTGGCGATCAGTTCTTTGCGGCTGGGCATGTCTATGCCATATACATTGGGAAAGCGCACCGGCGGTGCAGCAGAGGCGAAGTAAACTTTGCGCGCGCCAGCATCGCGCGCCATTTGCACGATCTCCCGGCTGGTGGTGCCGCGCACGATGGAATCGTCCACCAGCAGCACATTTTTGTCCTTGAATTCCATGCTGATCGCATTCAGTTTCTGGCGCACCGATTTTTTGCGCATGGCCTGACCCGGCATGATGAAGGTGCGCCCGATATACCGATTTTTGACGAAGCCTTCGCGGAACGGAATGCCCAGATGATTGGCCAGTTGCAAAGCGCTGGGACGGCTGGAATCCGGAATGGGAATGACCACATCAATATCGTGCTGCGGCCACTCGCGGGTTATTTTGTCAGCCAGGCTCTCGCCCATGAACAAGCGCGTTTCATAAACCGAGATACCGTTAATTACCGAATCTGGCCGTGCCAGATAAACGTATTCGAAAATACAGGGATTCAGGGTGGGGTTATCTGCACACTGCTGGCTATGAAAATTACCATCGAAATCGATGAATACGGCTTCACCGGGCGCAATGTTGCGTACAAACTTGAAGCCCAGCGTATCCAGCGCCACACTTTCTGAGGCAATCAGATATTCCACACCCTCTGCTGTTGCATGACTGCCCAGCACCAAGGGGCGGATACCATGCGCATCACGAAAAGCCAGCAAGCCGTAGCCCGCAATCATGGCCACGACCGCATAAGCGCCACGGCATCTCTTATGCACACCTGATACTGCATCAAAAATATTTTGCACCTCAAGACGATAACGCATGGTGGAATGGGCTTGCAGCTCGTGCGCCAGCACATTAAGCAGCACTTCCGAATCGGAACGGGTGTTGACGTGCCGCCGGTCTTCCAAAAATAATTCTTGTTGCAATTGTTCGGTGTTGGTGAGATTGCCGTTATGGCCCAGCACAATGCCAAACGGCGAATTGACATAGAACGGCTGTGCTTCGTTGTGATCAATGGCCGAACCCGCAGTAGGATAGCGCACATGAGCGATGCCGGCATGGCCGCGCAGCGCGCGCATGTTGCGGGTGCGGAACACATCGCGTACCAGGCCGTTGCCTTTGTGCAGGTGAAAGGTATTGCCATCTATGGTGGCAATACCTGCTGCGTCCTGCCCACGATGTTGCAGCACCAACAGCCCGTCATACAACACTTGATTAGCTGGCGTCTGCGCGATCAGACCTAATATGCCGCACATAATTTAATTCCGTTCACTGTTCATTCCCTTATTTACCCGTTGCGCCACATTGTCCGGCAGCAGTATCAAACTTGTTTGCGCCATGCTTTCCAGCGGCTTCCTTAACAGTGCATCCTGCCACCAGGATTGTTTCGGTATTTGAGTTAGCCCAGCCAGCAAGATTAAAACCAACACAATTAGCATCCCGCGCAGCGCGCCGAATAATGCCCCCAGCAGTCTATCCAACGCACCCAACCCCACCCGCTTAATCAGTTTTGAAAGCAACCATGCAGCGATTGCGCTCACCATCAAAGTAGCCACAAAAATTATCACGAAAGCGAGC
>JAUSKS010000304.1 GCA_030646595.1 Gallionellaceae bacterium
GGCACGGTATCGCTGCCCTCCAGCTCTATGCCCAGGGAAAAGTCATTGCATGCCTGCCGCCCCTGCCATGAGGAAACGCCCGCATGCCAGGCGCGCTTGCGGCAGGATACAAATTGGATGATTTCGCCCTCGCGTCGAATCAGAAAATGGGCGGAAACCTTCACCCCTGCAAGTTGCGCATAATAAGGGTGCGCCTGGGTGTCCAGGGAATTGGTAAATAACCGGGTAATGGCCGCCCCGCCAAATTCACCGGGCGGCAGGCTGATATTGTGGATGACCAACAAGTCTATTGCCGTGCCTGGCGGGCGGGCATCATAATTGGGTGAAGCAATGCGGCGCACTCCGCTCAGCCATCCCGTGGCATTTATTTTCAAGGATGCGCATCCTTGTCGGTGATACCCAAGCGTTCCATGCGATGACGTAAAGCACGGAAAGTTACTCCCAGCACCTTGGCCGCAGCGGTACGGTTAAAGCCAGTCTGGTGCAAGGCCTCCAGAATAACGCCACGTTCAACACTATCCAGATAATCGGGCAAGGGGTATTTGCCGCCGATCTTGCCCGGCTCGCCTTTTTTATTTTCCTCAGCCGCTTCCAACTGCAAATCGGCGGGGGTAATAATGTCGTTGGAACACAAGGCCAGCGCCCGTTCAATAATATTCTCCAGCTCTCGCACATTACCGGGGAAATCATGCTGCCGTAATGCTTGCAGCGCCGCAGGAGAAAACTGTATAGCCTTATTACCGCGTAAGCGCATTAAAAACTGGCTGGCAATATCAGTGATGTCTTCCCGCAGCTCACGCAACGATGGCATGGGCACGGTAATTACATTCAAGCGGTAGTACAAGTCCTGGCGAAATTTTGCCTGCTGCACCCGCTCTGCCAAGGCATGATGGGTCGCGCTGATGATGCGTACATCTATAGCCTCTTCTTGCGTAGCCCCAACCTTGCGTATGGTTTTTTCCTGTATGGCACGCAATAACTTGACCTGCATGGACAACGGCAAATCCGCCACTTCATCCAGGAACAAAGTGCCACCATTGGCCGCTTGAAAAAACCCCTCCCTGTCCTTGTCCGCACCAGTGAACGCTCCCTTGCGGTAGCCAAAAAATTCGCTTTCCATCAATGTTTCCGGAATGGCCCCGCAATTCACGGGCACAAAGGGCTGGTCGCGGCGCGCACTTTTTTCGACAATGAGACGCGCCGCCAATTCTTTGCCGCTGCCCGATTCACCGCTGATATGAACCGGTGCCTGGCTGCGCGCAACCCGTTCGATCAGGTCGCGAACTTTTTCCATGGCCGGAGAACGTCCCAACAAGGTGCGTATTCCCGGGCGCACGGCTGCTGATGGCTGCGGCAGCTTAAGCGCCGCTTTAACCAAGGCGCGCAATTGTTCCAATGCCACGGGTTTGGACAGGTAATCAAAAGCCCCCGCCTTGAGTACTGCCACGGCATTTTCCATATTGCCATGCGCGGTAATCACTGCCACTGGCACATTCATATGGTGCGCTGCGATATGTTGTACCACCTGCAATCCGGCACCATCCTGCAAGCGCATATCAGTCAAGCACAGATCAAAGGCTTGCCGGTCCAGTTGCTGCACAGCTTGTTGTACACTGGTAGCACGCTCAACCTCCAACCCCATACGCAATAGCGCCAGCTCCAGCAGTTCCAATATATCCGGCTCATCATCTACAATCAACACACGCGCTGAGACTTGCCTGTCATTGCTCATCAAGCTCTCCAAATTCAATGCGGAAACAGGCGCCGCCTGTCACAGGCTGTCTGTATTCCAGCGAGGCATCATTAGCCTCGCATAATTCCCGCGCTATATACAAGCCCAAGCCGGTTCCTCCTGCTGCTGTGGTAAAAAACGGTTCAAACAATTGCAACACCGCCTGCGGCTCCACTGCCGGTCCATCATTGCTTATCTCGACTATCGCCCTACCCTCATCCGAACACCAACCACGCAACTGCACACTACCCGACTGCATGCGGCAATACCGCAAAGCATTGCGCGAAATATTCCATAACACCTGCTCAAAATGCCCGACATCAAAATTCACATTACAAGCAGGTTTAACCTCCAGCAAAAATACCTCGCGCGCAATACCCTCAGTATGTGCCAAGCTATCTACAAAAAGTGCCAGTTTCTCTGCCAAATTAAATAGCTCACGCCGGGCTCGATCACGACGGTTCAATTGCAGCACATCCAGCACAATATTGTTCAAGCGGGAGGAATTATCCAGAATAATCTGAAATAACCGCTCCTGTGCCGCATCATGTTTTTCTTCCTGCAATAACTCGGTTGCGTAACTGATAGCCGATAGCGGGTTACGCACTTCATGGGCGATATTGGCGGTCAATCTGCCCAGTGCCGCAAGTTTAATTTGCTGGGCTTGTGCCTGCACGCGCTGCATATCTTCGACAAACACCACCGCCCCCCAGAAACCATCGCGCTGCACCGGTAAAAATCGCACACGCGCCTGATGATGCGTGAGCGGCAAACGCAACACAGTATATTCATGCCCAAAACTTTCTCGCCATTGGGCAAAATGTTCGGCCAGCACGGGTGCACATTCCTGCAGTGTAACGCTGCCCTTATCCGCAAAAACATAGCCCAGTAACCGTTCTACACTGGGATTATATTGCCTGACTACTCCATGATCATCCACCACTAATACGCCGTCCGGCATATCCTGAATGACCAGCCGGTTAGCTTCGGCCATATTGGCCAGATCCACTCCACGCAAAATCGCCAGCTTTTCGCTGGCCAGCGCATATTTGGTCAGAGTATGTGCCAGCCAGGCCACGGCAAAATACGCCGCGCTCAATACCCCTACTTGCACATACTGGGCCACGGCCCCATCCTGGGTAAGCACCATATAAGAATGCTGCAACAGCATGGCAATGGTGGCCAAGGCTGCGAAGAACAAGGTAATCCTGCCCCGGCTGATCATGCCGGCGGCAGCCAGCGAGACTAGCAGCAACACACCCATGCTGCTCTGTATGCCACCACTGGCATGTGATAGCACAGTCACGCAAACAATATCAGTCCCTACCTGGAATGCTAATTGCCAATTGAAGCGCGGCCAGCGGAATTTAATGGCTACGAAAGAAACCAGAGCCAAGGCGACATAAACAAGACTGGTATAGAAGAACAGCGGCAGGTTACGAGAACCAAAGGAGAGCGCATCTCCGAATGTGCCTGCCAGAAAGACAAACAGGCTACCCAGTAACAGGCGATAAAAATTGAAAATATAAACGGAACGCCATAAGGCCTGCGGGAAAGGCATCGAATAGGGATGCGGTCGCAATATCTGCCCAGCGGAGGAGGAAGGATTATTCCGCATCAAGACTGGCCCCGGTGTAGGGGCGCGATTTATCGCGCCCTGATATATTCATGCATCAAAAACAGGGCGTGATACCTCACAGAGGTTCTCGCACCCGCAGGGTGTATCACGCCCCTACGATATTGTGCTATTGATAGAACAATGGAATTACACACTTATAAATACTTATTGATGTTTATCAGCATGGGCACGACGATGCGCCTCACTGCAAAAGTACATATCATCGGTCACCATGCTTTCATGCTTGGGCAGATGCACACCACAGTGCGCACAACACACCATATCTTCTGTCGGCACGGATCCTGTTTGCTCAGACTTATCGTTTTTGCGCACCTGCTTGAGATAGGACTTAAGCAATAAATAAATAAGCGCGAAGATGACAATAAGGAATAACAAGCGACTCATCTTACTAACTCCACAAAATAATCAGCCATCAGCGTCCGGCTCACCAGGTGGAGGCATGGGTGTGCCGGGTATATGAGGTAGATTGGGCATGCCGGGCATAGGGGGCATGCCGGGCATAGCACCGGGTGGATTGGGTATGCCGGGTGTGTTTGGCATCCCATGTGAGTTGGGCATGCCGGATGGCCCATCCCGCCAATTAGGTGGGGTAAAACCATCCGTGTAGATTCCCTGCCCTCCCTGCTCAGTTCCTGACCAGAATTGGGTTATCCCTGCACTGGGATGAACAATATTGCGCACAATGTGCGGCGTGATGGAAAGTACCACTTCGGTTTTTTGACGCTCATCCTTATGGCTGGAGAATAAACGTCCGATCAAGGGCAAGTCAGACAAGCCCGGCAAGCCATTGATCGAAGTACGGTCCTCATCATTGATCAAGCCCGCCAGTAACTGGGTTTCTCCATCTTTCAGGCGCAGCAAGGTAGAAGCATTGCGCGTTCCTATCTGGTAGACCACTGAACCATTTTTGGTGGTGGTGGCTGAACCCAGCGAACTGACTTCCAGGCTGGCCTTGATCGCTACATCCCCTTCCAGGTAAATATTCGGCTCCACTTCCAGCTTGATGCCGACATCAACATAAGTAACCGTTTCCGAAGCAGTTGCATTGGCCGTAGTGGGCGTAGTCGTGGTAATGACGGGTACCCGGTCACCCACATGAATCTTGGCTTTCTCGCGATTGCGCACTCGTATGCGCGGATTGGCCAACACATTAAGGTCGGAAATCTGCTCATTGGCAGTGGCCGAGGGCAAAGACCCCGCTGTGATCAAGTCTCTATTCAACCGCCGCAAAGAATCTAGGGTAATGCTGCCCGGTGCGTTGATGTTGAGTGTGCCAAACTGGGTCGGCCACTGTATGCCCAAATCCAGCAAACGGCCATGCTTGACTTCCACCACGGTGACATCCAGCAATACTTCTGCATCCGGTAAATCCTGCGCGGCAATCAATTTCTCTGCCTGACGTATGGTATCCGGCGTGTCACGCATGATCACCATGTTCAGCCTGTCGTCCACATAAATATCTCTCACCTTCAATATGGTTTTCAGCATATTGGCGGTTTGTTTGGGATCGGCATTGGCCAGATAAAATGTCTTCACCATCAGCTCTTCATATTCTTTGCTCTTCTGTGGTGTGCGCGGATAAACCACCAGCGTATTTTCATTGATGACTTTTTTGTCCAACTGATTGGAATCAAGCAACAAGGCCAGCGCCTTGTCAAAGGTGACTTGTTTGGCAAAGATTGAAACCCGCTGCTCGGGGCGCAAATCCTTGTCGAGGATGAAATTCACGCCAGTGGTGCTGGACAGTACATCAAATACCATTTTTACCGGGGCGTCGCGAAATTCCAGGGTGATGGGATTGCTATATTGCCGTAACGCAGGTGGCGTGAATTTATTTTTAGCCTGCTTCTCTTCTATTTTCTTGAGTAAGGCCAAGGCCTCACGGTGGCGAGGATTTTCCAGTAATACCAGGCGGATTTTTTCCATCACTGCGGTCATCTCACCTGCTTCCAGTTCGGCCACAGCAGCCACCATCAGCTCGGCATGTTTACGCGCCCGCGTTACCATCGTTAACCCGGTTTTGGCACGCACATTGTTTTTGTCCAGCTTTAATACCCGGGTATATTGCGCTTCAGCATCAATCAGCTTATCCGCGTTCAAATTATCATCGGCTGCCAGCAACAAGGTGTCGATAGCATTAGTCCGACGATTAACCAGTGCCATTTTGTATTGTGCATTACTGGGCGACTCGTCACTGGCCTGCTGTATTTTTGCCAGCCCTTCCTCAATCCGGCCTTGATTGCTCAAGGCTATACCCTCGCGATAGGCGCGCTCTGCTGCACAGCTGCTTAATAGCAAAACAGCAGTGGCCAGCAAGGTCAATCGCATGGTAAAAATTAATCTGGTATTCATTATGCTGGGCATCAAAGGATTAAAAGTAAATGGCAAGAACGAACAATAACCGAACATAGCCGGACACGTCTAGCGTTTGGTTGGTGGATTTTGTACTTGCACTTGTTGCATATAAATAAATTGCCACGCAGAATACTTTGCACTGCCTTCAAAAGTGCTGTCCGCCGAGCTGAAATTACTGGTTTTCAGCGGCGCTTCTTCGGACAGGCTATATACACCGACAATCCCGCTGCCCGCTGTTTGCACCAGACCCCAGTTGTTACTCTGCGTCATCGGATCAATAAAAATTTTGCGCAAATAGCGTTGTGTCCCGAGTTGCCGTTCATCCTTGAGTAAGTCTTTCAACGCCGTGGGATATTTTTTTGCGCCACCCGGCGATCTTTCATAATACTGCCCAATTGCTTTGCGAAACTGGTCACCCACAAACAACAGTTCCCGCTCTTTTTCCCGCTGCTGCGCCGTGCTCCACACCACACCCAGGGCCGCCCATACTGCCCCCATGACCGCCACCAGGATCAGCACGGCCAGGTAGGTAAAACCGGATTGATAGTTAGGGTGCGGGCGCATCACCACTCACTGTAGGCAGTACCATCACGAGCGATGCCGCTGGCACCACTTTTTACATCAAAAACCCCGCCCTTTTCCGGATCAGTAGGTGGCACGATCACCCAGCTGTCCGCACTTTCGGTAATCGGATCCACTGGCAGCTTGCGCAAATAGCGCCGACTCACCAGCTCATCCAGACTATCCGGATATTTTCCGGTATCAGCAAAAAATTTATCCAGTGATTCGCGCATGATATTCAGGTTTTCATGCAGCACCGCTTCTTTGGCGCGGTCTATTCCGCCAAAGTAGCGCGGCACAGCAATAGTCAGCAGCAAGGCTATGATGGTTATTACCACCAGCAATTCTATTAAGGTAAAGCCGCGTTTGTTTACCATGAATAAACACTGTTGTAGTTCATCATTTTCTAAATAATGCAGCTTGCGCATGCGCATGCAATCCTTCACCACGCGCCAGTTCAGCAGCAATTGCACCCAGAGTGGCTGCCCCTTGCGCGGATACTTGTATCAAGCTGCTGCGCTTCTGAAAATCGTATACACCCAAGGGAGAAGAAAAGCGCGCAGTGCCAGAGGTAGGCAACACATGATTCGGCCCGGCGCAATAATCGCCGAGTGATTCGGAGGTGTAACGACCCATAAAAATCGCGCCTGCATGTTTGATCTTGGGTAAATATTGCTGCGGATTTTCTACCGACAGCTCCAGATGTTCAGGCGCGATGCGATTGCTGATGGCACAGGCTTCATCCAGATCGGCCACCTCAATCAAGGCACCGCGATTTTGCAATGCGGTACGGATTATGTCGCGGCGCGGCATGGTTTCCAACAGCCTATCTGCGCTGTGCGCCACCGCCGTGGCAAAAGCCGCATCCGGTGTCAGCAGGATAGCTTGCGCCAACTCATCGTGCTCGGCCTGGGAAAATAAATCCATGGCTATCCAGTCTGGGTCAGTGCGGCCATCGCAAATCACCAGAATCTCTGATGGCCCCGCCACCATGTCGATGCCGACCACGCCGAACACACGGCGTTTTGCTGCGGCCACATAGGCATTGCCGGGCCCCACAATTTTATCCACGCGCGGAATGGTGGCCGTGCCGTAAGCCAGCGCTGCCACCGCTTGCGCGCCGCCTATGGTAAACACTCTATCCACGCCAGCCAGATGTGCTGCTGCCAGCACCAGCGCATTTTGTACGCCATCTGGCGTGGGTACGACCATGATGAGTTCACCTACCCCGGCCACTTTCGCGGGCAAGGCGTTCATCAGCACAGAAGACGGGTATGCTGCCTTGCCGCCCGGCACATACAAACCAACGCGATCCAGGGGCGTAATTTGCTGGCCGAGTAAAGTGCCATCCGCTTCGGTATAGCTCCATGAGCTTTGCAATTGTTTTTGGTGATAAGCAGTTACGCGCTGTGCGGCTTGCTCCAAGGCATGGCGTTGAGCGGGTGGTAGACCTTCAAAAGCGGTGCGTAATGCTGCGGGTGAAAGTTCGAGCGCCGCTGCATCCTTGATTGCAAGGCGATCAAAGCGCCGGGTATATTCCAGCACCGCCGCATCACCCCGTGTGCGCACATCAGCCAGAATAGCGGCTACCGTTGCATCCAGCGTTGCATCCTGCGTGGTTTCAAATGCCAGTAGCTTATCCAGCTGGATAGTGAAGTCGGCCTGTTTGCTCGACAGTCGTTTGATATTCACGCGGGCACCGCTAGTGCAAAGGCGTCCAGCATGGGTTGTATGGCAGTACGCTTGAGTTTCAGTGCCGCCTGGTTGACCACCAGGCGCGAAGAAATCGCGGAGATTTCTTCCACTGCTTTAAGGTCATTAGCCTTGAGCGTATTACCGCTGCTGACCAAATCCACAATCGCATCGGACAACCCCACCAGCGGTGCCAGCTCCATCGAGCCATACAGCTTGATTAAATCCACATGCACGCCCTTGGCCGCAAAGTGTTCGCGCGCGGTCTGCACATATTTGGTGGCCACGCGCAAGCGCGCACCCTGGCGCACGGCTGAGTCATAATCAAAATCATTGCGCACCGCCACCATCATGCGGCAGCGCGCGATATTCAAATCCAGCGGCTGATACAGCCCGGTGCCGCCATGTTCGTTGAGCACATCCTTGCCCGCCACGCCGAGATCGGCTGCGCCGTATTGCACATAGGTAGGCACGTCGGAAGCGCGCACGATGATCAGCCGCACGTCGGCGCGGTTGGTCGGCAGGATCAGCTTGCGCGAGGTCTCCGGGTCTTCCAGCGGCGTGATGCCTGCCGCCGCCAGCAGCGGCACGGTTTCCTCGAAGATGCGGCCTTTGGATAGGGCGATGGTA
>JAUSKS010000309.1 GCA_030646595.1 Gallionellaceae bacterium
AACCATCATGCAACAGGCTACCCATGATGAATTGACCGGCTTGCCCAATCGCCGTCTGTTTTACGACAGGCTGGCACAGGCCATTGCCGAGGCACGTCGCTATAGTAAAAAAGTGGCGGTCATTTTTATTGACCTGGATCATTTCAAAAACATTAACGATACACTGGGACATGAGGCAGGAGACCAGTTCCTGATCGCTATTACCGGGCAACTCAAGACTGTGCCGCGCGAAATCGATACCTGTGCCCGGCTGGGTGGTGATGAGTTCGCCCTGATACTACCGAGTGTGGAGAGCAAGGATCAAGTCAGCCTGGCGACCCAGCGTATATTGGGTACTCTGGACAGGGAATTTACCATTAATGGAATCCCCGTGCATGCTTCGGCCAGCATAGGAGTTGCCATTTTCCCGGATGATGCGACCGATATGGAGGTATTATTAAAGTGTGCTGATACGGCTATGTACCATTCCAAAGAGGATGGGCGCAACAAGTATTGTTTCTGGGATAATACGATGGCTGGAGTTCAGTGCTCTGAACAGCAGAGTAAAGCTAAAGCCAGGATGGAGTAATAAAACAAGAAAATGAATTCTACCTCCCCACCGCATTCTTCGCTACGCCCCATCCTGGTCGTGGAAGACAACGACATGGATCTCGATTTTTGCATGCAGGCTTTCGAGGAACACGCCATTATCAATCCGGTTATTGCCTGCCGCGATGGTGAGGAGGCAATGCGATTCATTGATACGCACTGCAGTCCTGAGGACGTGCAGCTGCCCTTGCTGGTATTACTGGATCTGCGACTGCCGAAAGTGGATGGTATCGAAGTATTACGCCACGCCCGCCAGCATCCCGTGTGGAAAAAAGTGCCTTTCATCATGCTTACCACTTCGCGTGAAAATTCTGACGTAGATCAGGCTTATCAATTAGGCGTGAATTCCTATATCGTCAAGCCAGTGGATTTCCCTGCTTTTGCCGAAGTGGTGAAGCAAATTAAAATGTTCTGGATATTGACCAACGAACCTCCGTTTACTGCGCCACGAGGCTGATAACTATGAGTAGCATTATTCATCTGCTGTATGCCGAGGATAACCCACAGGATGCGGATTTGATCCGCACTCATTTTGAACGCGAAGCGGCAGACATACAGCTTGAAATTGTTGAAACAGGAGCACGTTGCCTGGCCCGGCTGGCAGAAAGATCCTTTGATTTGTTGCTGCTGGATAATAATCTGCCCGATCTGGATGGGGTGGATGTACTCAATTTAATGCGCGACGAAGCCCACACTTTGCCGGTAGTGTTGATCACAGGCACAGGTGATGAAGATGTGGTTGCCCGCGCGCTGCGTGCGGGCGCTGCTGACTATGTCTCGAAATCTGATGAGAATTATCTTGTTACCCTTCCAGATTTGCTGCGCAAACAGGTCGCGCTGCATCGCCGCCATCTGCTGGATGGTGATCGTGCGAAGCTTGTCTGGGATATCCTGTACGTTGAGCCCAACGCCATGGATATTGAACTGACCAAGCGTCATCTTGCAGTTGAGGCACCGCACTTGCAATTACATGCAGTCAGCAACAGCCGTGAGGCGCTGAAGTGGCTAGCCACGGCGCAGCATCATTTCGATCTGGTGCTGACCGATTTGCGCATACCTGACCTGAATGCGCCAGAATTCATGCGCGAGGTGCAGCAATTAGGCATAGAGCTACCCTTCATCATCATTACCGGCAAGGGCGACGAGGCCTCTGCCGTGGCTGTTTTGCGTTTGGGCGCTTATGACTATATCGTCAAGCGCGAGAACTATCTCACGCATCTGCCACACGCGATTGATAACGCGCTGCACCGTTTTCATCTTGATCAGACCACCCGTCGCCTGCACGCAGAACTAGCCGCGCTCAATACCAGTCTGGAGCAAAAAGTGGAGGCGCGCACGGCCCAGTTACGTCAGGAAATGGAATTGCGTCAGGCCAGCGAAGCTGGTTACCAACATTTGATAGAGACTACCCATGAATTGGTACAAAGCATAGGTCCTGACGGGCACTTCACTTTTGTTAACCATGCCTTGTGTGAGGCGCTGGGCTGGACATGCGAGGAAGCGCTACAACTCAGTTTCAGCCAGATCGTAAAGCCTGATCAACTCAGTCATTGTCAGGCTCTATTTGGACAATTAATGCAAGGAAAGAATTTTAACCAGGTCGAGGTTACTTTTGTTGCCAAGGATGGCCATGAAATTATCGTTGAAGGTAACCTGAGCAGCATTTTTGTGGATGGCATGTTTGTCGGCACCCAAAGTTTTTTTCGGGATATTACCGAACGCAAGCGGGCTGAGGCACAGTTGAAACTCGCCGCAAAAGTATTCGAACAAAGCCGTGAGGCATTTATCATCACCGATGCTGATCGCAATATAGTGATGGTCAACCATGCGTTTACCCTGATTACTGGCTACAGCGAAGCCGAGGCCTTGGGCAAGAATCCCCGCTTGTTACACTCAGGTCGCCAGGATGAAAATTTCTACCGCAGCATGTGGGAGTCGATTAACACGCATGGCCATTGGCAGGGGGAAGTATTGGACCGCCGCAAAGATGGTAGTGTATTTCCAAAATGGCTAAGCATCAGTCGGGTGCTTGATAATGAAGGTGAAGTAACACACTACATCGGTATTTTTGGTGACCTCAGCCAGCTCAAGCAGGGTGAGGCACAGATACAGCGGCTGGCGCATTTTGATGCGCTGACCGGATTGCCCAACCGGGTTTTGCTCAATGATCGTATTAATCTGGCACTCAGCACTGCCCAGCGTAGCCAGCAATCATTGGCGGTGATGTTTGTGGACCTTGATCATTTCAAGAATGTCAACGATACCCTGGGCCACCGTATTGGTGATGCATTGTTGGTAGAGGTCGCCGCACGGCTTAAATTGGCGGTGCGCGAGGAAGACACTGTTTCCCGTCTGGGTGGTGATGAATTCATTCTGATACTACCGGGTGCGGATGCTGCCGGTGCAGCGCATGCAGCAGAAAAATTAATTATGGCTGTGGCACAGCGTTATCAGATTGAACAACATGATCTGGTTATCACTCCTTCGATTGGAATCGCTATTTATCCCAGCGATGGGGAAGATTTTGAAGCGCTTTCCAAATGTGCGGACGTGGCTATGTACCGCGCAAAACGTGATGGGCGCAATAATTACCGCTTTTTTACCCCGGAAATGCAGGCGCGTTCGGCACGTACGCTAGCGCTAGAAAATGCGTTGCGCCAGGCTTTGCAACACAAACAGTTGGAGCTTTATTTCCAGCCCTTGATATCACTAAAGGACGGCAGCACTATCGGCGCAGAAGCATTGCTGCGCTGGAAGCACCCTGAATTTGGTTCCGTGTTACCCGGTGAATTTATCCCGATTGCAGAAGATAGCGGCCAGATTTTGCAAATTGGAGAATGGGTGCTGCGCAGCGCAGCACGGCAATTGAAAACCTGGATGGATGATGGCATGACACCGATAGTCATGGCTGTGAATCTTTCTGTGGTGCAATTCAGACAATCAAACCTGCCAGACATGGTTATGCGTATTCTGGATGAGGTGCAATTATCGCCGCAGTACCTGGAACTGGAATTGACGGAAGGGGTAGCCATGGATGATCCGCTGGGTGCCATCGCCATGATGGACCAGTTGCATCAGCGTGGTATCCGCATGTCCATTGATGATTTTGGTACCGGCTATTCTTCGCTGAATTATCTGAAACGCTTTCAGGTGGGCAAGCTTAAAATTGATCAATCTTTTGTGCGCGACATTACGGTAGACCCGGAAGACAAAGCGATCGTAAGCGCTATTATTCGTTTGGCGGGTGCCTTGAATTTGCAAACCATCGCCGAGGGTGTGGAAACGGCAGGGCAACTGGCATTTTTGCGCGAGCAGGGTTGCAACGAAGCGCAGGGCTATTATTTCAGCGAAGCATTACCCGCTGATCAATTCAAGGCTTGGTGTGGGAAAAAAAGACCCAAGCTCAGATAAGGTTATCTCTGTTTACGTTTCCGGACGCATCTGCGGAAACAGAATAACATCGCGGATGCTGGGGCTATCAGTGAGCAGCATCACCAAGCGGTCTATGCCTATGCCTTCACCTGCGGTGGGCGGCAGGCCATATTCCAGCGCGCGGATATAGTCGGCATCCTTGAACATGGCTTCTTCATCACCCGCTTCCTTGGCCGCAACCTGGGCATCAAAGCGCGCTTCCTGATCTTCCGGATCGTTCAATTCAGAAAAGCCATTGGCAATTTCGCGCCCCACCATGAATAACTCAAAACGCTCGGTAATTTCCGGACGGCTATCACTGCGACGCGCCAAGGGCGAAGCTTCGGCAGGATAATCAATAATGAAGGTCGGTTCAAATAACTGATGCTCGGTCAGTTCTTCAAACAAGGACAACTGCAAGCCACCTATGCCATCTTCTGGCCGGTATTTGGCTTTGCAATCCTGCAAGGCATTGATGAGTGCCTCGCGATTATTTAATTGCGCATCGGAAAACTGCGGGTGATATTTTTGTATGGCCTGGGTGATGGTCAGGCGCTGAAATGGCTGGCCCAAATCCAGTTGCCGTCCTTGATAGCTGATGACAGTAGTGCCCAGCACCTTGCACGCGACTTTGCAAAACAGCTGTTCGGTGAAGTCCATCAGATAACGATAATCCCGGTAAGCCTCATAAAATTCAATCATGGTAAATTCAGGATTGTGGCGCGTGGATAATCCCTCATTACGGAAATTACGGTTAATCTCGAACACCTTCTCGAAGCCGCCCACTACCAGCCGCTTGAGATACAACTCTGGCGCAATACGCAGGTACAGCTGCATGTCGAGTGCATTATGATGTGTGGTAAACGGCTTGGCCGCGGCACCGCCAGGGATGGAGTGCATCATCGGCGTTTCCACTTCCAGATAGCCATGCTGCATAAAAAATTCGCGTATGGCCTGGATGACCTGGGAGCGGATGAGGAAGGTCTTGCGCGTTTCTTCATTGGTGATGAGATCCACATGGCGCTGCCGGTATTTTTGTTCCTGATCGGTCAGCCCGTGAAATTTTTCCGGCAGCGGGCGCAGCGCCTTGGTCAACAAGCGCAGTTGCGTCACGCGCACAGAAAGCTCGCCCGTCTTGGTTTTAAACAACACCCCGCTGGCACCGAGAATATCGCCCATGTCAAAGTGTTTGAACGCGTTGTGCGCGTCCTCGCCAGTGTCATTATTGCTGATGAATAATTGTATCCGCCCGCTCATATCCTGCACCGTGGCAAAGCTGGCCTTGCCCATCACGCGCTTCAACATCATGCGACCGGCTACCGCAACATGTACCTGCGCGGCCTCCAGCTCGTCGTGCGTCTTCTCGCCAAACTCGGCATGTAAATCACCAGCGAGATGTTTGCGCTCGAAATCGTTTGGGAAAGCGATGCCTGTTTTGCGTATTGCGGTGAGTTTTGCGCGGCGTTCTTGTACGAGCTTTATTTCAGCGTAAACCTCGCTCATGGTCTCGTCGAGTTTCTGATCTAATTCTTTGTCGCTGGTCATGGCAGTTGTGTTTAAGAAAAATCGTGAATTTTTAAGCCAATCGCTTTTGCAGCAGATATCTGAATTTTATCCGCGCTAGCAAATTCAGCCATATTGGCGAGTTTCGCCGCGGCGAGTTGCATTGCATCAAGCGCTCGCAGTGGGATTTTTGGTAGTGTGTGCATTAAGTGTTCGGCCTCGGCGCAATGTGTATCATTGAGCGGCAGCACCCTTAAATGACCGCTGAGTTGATGCGAGTAAAATAACTCCAGCGTGTCCTTCTCGAGCTTTCTGGATATTTGCTTATTGCGCCGACGGCGACCCAGGGCGCTGCAAAATTCAACCCCCGTAAGGCGGCTGATGGCGACTTCCGATTGAGTCACAAACAAGGAATCAACTTTCTCCGAGTGGGTTTCAGCAATATACCACTTGATGAGGGCGCTGGTGTCTGCGAAGAGCGAGGTCATAGACTAAAATCTCTACTATCGCGGTCTTCGCGGATGAGCACTTCGCTGGGAATGGTTTGCAATTTTTGCTTTGCGCGGAAAGCCGCCAAAGAACGAATTTTGCGTTTGGGCACCACCGGTAAAATGCGCGCCACCGGCTCGCCCCGGCAAACGACCAGCACTTCATCGTTGCCAGCAAACATTTGATCAGGATGGCTCAAGCCTTCGCGGGCTTCGCGGATGGTAAGGGTTTTCATGTGTTCAGCCTCCTTGGTGATAGGTGTCACGAATTGTACACTTGTGACACCTAGGTTGTCATGTGCCTTTTGCGCACTGGGTTATCATGCAGCCAGCCTGCTCAGCACAAACTTCCTCGGAAATTCCAGCTTGCCGTTGATGCTCACGATATGGTTGGTCAGCCGCGCGTTGATCGCGGCCAACGTCGCGCCCTCGCCCATCATCCATTCCACTTGCCAGGCGTAATCTTTCAGGTTGGTTTGCAGGCTCAGGCGATTGGGGTAGGGCGTAGTGGCGGTAATGGTCAACGGCTGCATCGCATCGCGCTCGCGCCGCGCCGCATCGGGCGACACACCGATGGCGAGCAACTGCACCAACACCACATCGGTAAAACGCTGCGGCAACGTGGCGTAGGGCGCGGCCTCCAGCACCAGCCCAAAACGATCATGTTCACTCACCGCCATCGCCAGCTTCGGGCGCGTGTGCAAAAGATTCAGCGACCAATCTCCCACGCGGTTCGCGCCCGGCGCAGGCGGTGCGCTTGGCGCGACCTTCATTGCGGTCAGTAATTTTTGTGTGCAGCGCAGGGCGGTCATGTAGCCATCTCACCAGTCGTAGGGTGGGTACTGTCTTATCGTGCCCACGAGGTAATGCCCTCAGCCAATTCTACTTGTTAGCAATCCGCGTGGGCACAAAAACGTGCCCACCCTACCCGCTGAGGTAAACCCCCGGCTTTGCCGGAGGTTATTGGAACTCGATGCCATTATCCCGGCACCAGCCTTTAGCCAACTCAGCTAGCGCCTGATCTCTAAATTGATACCATTTTTCCAGCAACAGGAAGCGCTCCAGCCCCTGCTTGAATCTGGCAAAAGCGCCTTTGCCTTTTATCAAGGACAACAGCTCATCTCTTTGCTCTTCTACTGGCAATGAAAGTATGAATTCCTCCATTACGCTGTATTCATGGAATTCAAATTTTGACGGCAGCGGGAGGTAATCATCTTCGTTATTGATGAACTCTCTGGCCTGCTCGATGGCCTCTCTGAACCATTCCGCATGCACCGACAAGTCTTCATCGCTTTCGGCAGCGGCAATCTCGTCGTCTGTAAACAGAACAACTTCACCGGAAGATATTTTCAGGTACGAGTGTGATTCATCACCATGAAATTCGATGCCTTCGACTATTTTCTTTAAATCCACTTTCATCATATGGCCACCTCTAAAAATCCAAACTTCGTCGCTATGCTGCGTTGCTCTCAAAAAATTACTCCTTATATATCAAATATATGCTGCGTCGCAATTTTTTGCTCGCGCCTTGCCTAGCTTCGGATTTTG
>JAUSKS010000310.1 GCA_030646595.1 Gallionellaceae bacterium
CTTGCAGCCACGGGGCTGGATGCAGGCAGGCTGCGTCAGCAGATTGCACTGGATGCCAGCGAGAAACGCGGCGCGTTATGGCAACAACTGATTTCCGCCAAGCTGACCATGCAGGCCCACGCCTTGCGCGGACTGCAACGCAACGGGGCATTACGCCTGGAACGTCTCGCAACGCAAGTACAGCATGGCGATAAAAGTAACGCAGAAGGCCAAGGTGCGAAACACTATTGGAGCAACCTGTTCCCGGAGACATTTAAACGCAGCAAGGAAGGCGCGGAAGACCCGCTGAATATACGTCTTAACTATGGCTATGCTGTGCTGCGCGCCATGATTGCCCGTACCTTGGTTGCTGCCGGACTCAATGGCACATTGGGCTTGGGACATTGCAACGCGGGCAATGCGTTCAACCTGGCGGACGATTTCATCGAGCCGTATCGCTTTCTGGTGGACGTGCATCTGGCTGATGATGCCGACACCTGGAGCGATGCGCCGGAATTCGACAGCCGCGCCAAGCGCTATTTACTTGGATTCGTCGAACGTCCTGTGCGCATGGCGGGGCAGGACATGCGGCTGCATGCCGCGATTGAAGCGAGCATCGCCAGCTACGTGCGCGTCCTTGATGGTAAAGGCAAGAATCTGGTGCTACCCGAAGGGCTGGTTATTGATGGGGACGATGAGGGATGGCGGTCAACGGATGGCGCGTGATGTGGGTGATCGCGGTTTATGATTGCCCGATGACCGAGCGCGAAGAACGGCGAGATTACACGCTGTTCCGCAAAAGCCTGTTGCAAGAAAATTTCTTCCAGTTGCAAAATTCGTTGTATGTACGCCACTTTCCCACCATGGCGGTTGCCGAAGCTACCGTGCAGCGCATCCGAATAGGTATCCCGGCAGGCGCGCAAGTGGCATTTTTCCTCGTGACTGATAAACAGTACGGAATGACCCGCGAGTTTTTTGGCCCGAAACCCACAAGAAAAAAGCCCAACCAGCCGGAGCAAGTTGAGCTTTTTTAAGACTACTTCACAATCAAAACAACCGACTGTGTGCGACCTAGTGTATCAGGCATTCCGATGGTGGGGTGTCGGAACGCTGCTGATAAAATTGAGGGCGGAGGGTGGGGCGGATCGGAACGCTCGATACCCGGACGACAAACAAAAGGCGACCAGATGGCCGCCTTTTGTTCGCTGCATTTCCTGCTGTTACTTAACGATCGCTTTCAGTTCACCCTTGGCATATTTGCTCGCCATGGTATCCATCGCAATGGCCTTGATTTTGGCTGCTTGTCCGGCGGAGCCGAAGGCTTCGTAGCGGGCTTTGCAGATTTCTTTCATGGCCTTGGTGGATTCCGCCAGGAATTTACGCGGATCGAAATTCTTCGGGTCTTTGGCCAGATGACGGCGGATCGCGCCAGTGGAGGCCATGCGCAGGTCGGTGTCGATGTTAATTTTGCGCACACCGTGCTTGATGCCCTCGACGATTTCTGAAACTGGTACGCCGTAAGTCTCGCCCATGTCGCCGCCGTATTCATCAATAATTTTCAGCCATTCTTGCGGTACGGATGATGAACCGTGCATAACCAAATGGGTGTTGGGAATGCGCGCATGGATTTCCTTGATGCGGTTAATCGCCAGAATTTCGCCTGTGGGCGGACGGGTAAATTTATATGCGCCGTGCGACGTGCCGATGGCAATAGCCAAGGCATCCACGCCGGTTTTCTTGACGAAATCTGCTGCTTCTTCCGGGTCAGTCAGCAACTGCGAATGATCCAGCTTGCCTTCTGCGCCTTGGCCGTCTTCCTGCTCGCCCATGCCGGTTTCCAGCGAGCCTAAGCAGCCCAATTCACCTTCAACCGAAACACCCACTGCGTGGGAGAGGTCTACTACTTTGCGCGTCACTTCGACGTTGTAGTCATAAGAAGAAGGTGTCTTGGCATCTTCCTTGAGTGAACCGTCCATCATCACGCTGGAAAAGCCGGAACGGATGGCATTGATACAGACCGCAGGCGATGCGCCGTGATCCTGATGCATGACCACGGGAATGTGCGGATAAGATTCCACAGCAGCCAGGATCAGGTGGCGCAGGAAAGCTTCGCCCGCGTATTTGCGCGCGCCAGCCGAGCCTTGCATGATCACCGGGCTGTTGCATTCATCTGCCGCTTCCATGATGGCCCGCACTTGTTCCAGGTTGTTAACATTGAATGCGGGCAGGCCGTAGCCATTTTCCGCTGCATGATCCAGCAATTGACGCATTGAGACGAGAGCCATGTTTTTCTCCTAGCTATTAAGTTGTAATTCTAAAAAAATCCTGAAGTCGGGGGCGGAAGTGTAAGGCTAAACCCTACTGGAATTCAACCCTTCAGGTCTTGCGGTGATCTCCTACGCGCACGATTTTCATGGTATTGGTATGACCAGCTTGACCTACCGCCTCGCCTATAGTCATTACGATAGCGTCATTATCGGCTACCAAGCCCAGCCGTACCAGCTCATCTTCAGCATCGCGCAGTGTTTGTGAATGATCTTTCGAGGTCAGCTTGAAAGAAATCGGATAAACGCCACTGAACAAGGTTACCTTGCTCAAGGTGGCCTCCATCGGAGTCATCGCAAAAATTGGCACCCCGGCGTTAACACGCGACATCCATAAAGCCGTGGAGCCGGATTGCGTTAATGCAACAATAGCTTTGACTTTAAAGTGCGCCGCCACATACAAGGCCGACATGGCAATAGACTGGTCTATGCGGGTGAATTTGGCCTGTACCAGGCGATGATCTGCGGAAATATCATCCATCTCCTTTTCCGCCTTGACGCATATGCGCGCCATGGACTGTATGGTTTCGATGGGATAATCGCCCACCGCAGTTTCCGCTGACAGCATCACCGCATCCGTGCCATCCAGCACCGCATTGGCCACATCCGATACTTCCGCACGGGTGGGGATGGGATTGGTAATCATGGATTCCATCATCTGCGTGGCGGTGATGACCAGTTTATTTTTAGCGCGCGCCATGCGTATCATGCGCTTTTGCAAACCCGGCACCGCAGCGTCACCCACTTCCACTGACAGATCGCCGCGTGCCACCATGATGGCATCTGATGCGTCAATAATCTCACCCAGTACGGGGATGGCTTCGGCACGTTCAATCTTGGCCATCAGCAGGCTCTTGCCACCCGCTGCATGCATCAAATCGCGAGCGAGCTGCATATCTGCTGCCGAGCGTGGAAAGGAAACCGCCAGATAGTCGGCCTTGATCAAGGCCGCCGTTTTAATGTCTTCCTTGTCCTTGTCGGTCAACGCTGGCGCAGTCAGTCCGCCGCCCTTGCGGTTAATGCCCTTGTTGTTGGATAACACGCCGCCGCGTACCACTTTGCAAATAATCTGCGCACCCTTGACTTCAAGCACATCGAATTCCAGCATGCCATCATTCAGCATCAGCACCGAACCTTTGCTGACGTCGTTGGGCAATTCCTTGTAATCGAGACCGACGCGCTGCTGGTTACCCAGCGCAGTCCAGGCTGCATCGAGTATGAAAGTATCGCCATTGTTCAGTACGATTTTGTCATTCTCGAATTTGCCGACGCGTATTTTAGGGCCTTGCAGGTCAGCCAGAATACCGACCACCCGGCCACAGGCTGCGGCTGCGGTGCGCACTTTCTCAGCACGCGCGACGTGGTCTTGCGCGGTGCCATGCGAAAAATTCATGCGCACCACATCCACGCCTGCCTTGATCATTTGCTCCAGCACTTTTTGGTCACTGGAGGCCGGCCCCAGTGTTGCCACAATCTTGGTTCTACGCAGCATGTACTTCCTGTCTGCTGGAGGCGGTTGCGGCACGTTGTTCGAGAATTTCCACTGCCGGCAATTTTTTGCCCTCGAGGAATTCCAGGAATGCACCGCCGCCGGTGGAGATATAGCTCACCCGGTCACCGATATTGTATTTGGCTATTGCCGCCAGGGTGTCGCCACCTCCGGCGATGGAAAAGGCCGGGCTGTCGGCAATGGCCAGGCCCAACATTTTGGTGCCGGCGCCGAACTGGTCGAATTCAAATACCCCGACCGGCCCATTCCAGACTATGGTGCCGGCTCGCCCCAGCATCCCGGCAAGACGCGCGCTCAATTGCGGACCGATGTCGAGTATCAAGTCATCGGCCGCAACCTCAGCAATGCCTTTGAGCGTGCCCTGAGCCTGGGCCGACAACGCCTTCGCGCAGACCACATCGACCGGCAGCGGCAGCGCGCTGCCCTTGGCTTCGGCCGCAGCCATGATCGCCCGGGCGTCCGGCAGCAGCTCGGGCTCGACCAGCGATTTACCCACGCTGTAGCC
>JAUSKS010000314.1 GCA_030646595.1 Gallionellaceae bacterium
CTGCTTCACAGTAATGGATTGTGGTTTCGGCCACCGCTACGCGGTTTAACTTGCTGCGCAAGTTAGCCTACACCGCAACCTGGTATTGCTGTTTCACAGTAATACCAAGTTGTCTCTATGTATCAGTTCGGGTTCATCTACGTAGCCTAAAATGGCTTCGATCTCATGACTGGCGTGACGCGCAATACGTGTGGCCTCGGCGGCGCTGTAGTTGATCAAGCCGTGCGCAATGTCATGGCGGTTTTCATCGAGGATGGCTACCACCGCCCCGCGCTTGAAATCGCCGATGACTTCGGTTACGCCTATCGGCAGCAGGCTCTTGCCGTCAGCGCATAAGGCACGCACTGCGCCTTTATCCAGTACCACTTTGCCGCTGACTTGCAGATGATCTGCCAGCCATTGTTTGCGTGCGTCCAAAGATAGCGCCGAAGCAGTGAGCAGGGTACCGATGCTTACTCCTTGCATCAAGCGCGGTAATACCTCGGCTTCATGTCCTGATGCAATCACAGTATGCGCGCCGCTACGCGCTGCTCGTTTTGCGGCCAGTATCTTGGTCAGCATGCCGCCGCGCCCGATATGACTGCCTGCGCCGCCAGCCATGGCCTCTAGTTTTTCATCGCCTGCCTGCCCCACAGTGACCAACGTGGCCTGGCTATCGGTGCGTGGGTCAGTGGTATACAGGCCGGGCTGGTCAGTGAGGATGATAAGCGCATCAGCTTCAATCAGATTGGCGACCAGCGCACCCAGGGTGTCGTTGTCACCAAATTTTATTTCGTCGGTGACCACCGTATCATTTTCGTTAATGACCGGAATCACGCCCAGCGATAACAAAGTACGCAAAGTGGAACGTGCATTCAGATAACGCTCGCGGTCAGCCAGATCAGCATGAGTCAGCAACACTTGCGCGGCATGCAGGCCGTGTTTGCGGAAACAGCTTTCATAAACTTGCACCAGACCCATCTGGCCGACGGCAGCGGCGGCTTGCAATTCATGCACGGCATTGGGACGCTGCTTCCAGCCCAGCCGCTGCATGCCTTCCGCAATCGCACCGGAGGAAACCAGCACCACTTCATAACCGCTTTTCCGTAACGCGGCAATTTGCTGCGCCCAGTTGCCGATGGCGTGCGTGTCCAGCCCTGCACCCTGGTTGGTCACCAGGCTGCTGCCGACTTTAACGACGATGCGTTTGCAATTTGTCAGGACAGTGGTCATGAGAATTTAAAATATTGGCGGGGCAGCTTGTTGTGCATTTTCGGTCTCTTGCTGTTTTTGTTTAGCCACTTGTTCCAGATGCTCCATGATAGCGTAAGTCAGCTCTTTGCAGCCCTCGCCGTTAATCGCGGAAATGGCGAAATGGCGAGTGTGGTCGCCAAATTCGCGCAGAAAGGCCGCCACTTTTTCTTCTTTATCCTGCACCAGATCGAGTTTGTTTAATACCAGCCAGCGCGGCTTGTTATACAGTGCCTCATCATATTTTTTCAGTTCATTCAGTATGGCATGCGCTTCATGCACAGGGTCTGTGCCTTCATACATGGGCGCAAGATCTACCAGATGCAGCAATAAACTGGTGCGCAGCAAGTGGCGCAGAAATTGATGGCCCAGCCCGGCCCCTTCCGCCGCGCCTTCAATCAGGCCGGGAATATCGGCGATGACAAAACTTTTTTCGGCAGACACGCGCACCACACCGAGGTTGGGATGCAAGGTGGTGAAAGGATAATCGGCCACTTTAGGGCGAGCAGCAGACACTGCGCGTATGAAAGTGGATTTGCCCGCATTAGGCATGCCTAACAAGCCCACATCGGCCAGCACTTTCAACTCCAGTTGCAGCTCGCGCCGCTCACCTTCGACGCCGGGTGTACATTGGCGCGGGGCGCGGTTGGTGCTGGATTTGAAATGCAGATTGCCCAAACCGCCCTTGCCCCCTTGGGCGAGCAGCGCTTTTTGCCCATCGTGCGCCAGATCAGCGATTACTTCACCAGTGTTGATATCGGTAATGACGGTGCCGACCGGCATGCGCAGCACGACATCTTCCGCGCCTTTGCCATAGCAATCGGCACCACGCCCTGATTCACCATTTTTGGCGCGATGCAGGCGGGCAAAGCGATAATCTACCAGGGTGTTGATGTTGCGGTCAGCCAGCGCATACACGCTGCCGCCCCAGCCGCCATCGCCGCCATCGGGACCACCTTTGTCTATATATTTTTCGCGTCGAAAGCTGGCGGCACCATTTCCGCCGTTGCCTGCGATCACTTCAATTTTTGATTCGTCTATGAATTTCATTTGTACGGTGCCAAAAATGAAAAAGCCCTATCTCGCGATAGGGCTTATTGTACTGGCTTGGAAGGCTTACGCGGCAACTACGCTGACTGTTTTACGTTTTTGCGGGCCTTTAATGGCAAACAAAACCTTGCCGGTAATGGTCGCAAACAAGGTATGGTCTTTGCCCATGCCGACGTTATCGCCCGCATGAAACTGCGTTCCGCGCTGACGCACAATGATACTGCCTGCATTAATCATTTCGCCACCATAGCTTTTTACGCCCAGGCGTTTTGAGTGCGAATCGCGCCCGTTACTGGTACTGCCGCCACCTTTTTTCGATGCCATGTTGTTGCTCCTTTAGCTTATGCCGAGATGCCGTCGATACGGATTTCGGTATAGTTCTGACGATGACCTTGATGTTTCTGGTAATGCTTGCGGCGGCGCATCTTGAAGATGGTGACCTTTTTGCCGCGACCATTGGATACGATAGTGGCATTGACTGTTGCGCCAGTCAGCAAGGGTTTACCGACGGATACTGCCTCGCCATTACCCACCATCAATACCTTGTCCAGCACAATCGCGCTGCCGACATCACCGGCAACGGTTTCAATTTTCAGGGTTTCCCCGGCGGTAACGCGATATTGCTTGCCACCAGTCTTGATTACTGCATACATAACAGCCTCACTTCAATGCGGTTTTTACAGAGCCGCGCATTATACCTAATTATCTACAACCGTCAAAACCATTTTTAGACACCATTTTTAGTTAACTTAATGGCGGGATGCGTTTCCTTGCCAAATATTCCAAGCAACAGGCCGGGCAGGAACATGGTGACTGCCACGAACCAGAACGCTGCTTCCATTGATCCTCTGCACTGTGTCCGTTGGGGATGTGTTATTTCTTTCTTGGATCGTCTGCCGGGTTAACGTAGTTAATTCCCCAAGGGCCCAGACCGTGGACTTGGATGATAGTTTCTTCGCTAGTCCAGGCAAAGTGATGGGTCTTCGGCTGCATGATGGCCACACTACCCGCTGTGAGTGCTTTTGTCCCGGATCGCTCCAGCTTGTCTCCCGACCCCATGTTAAAAGTCCCGGAGATGACTGTGACATGCTCAATGGCCGGATGCCAGTGAGCTGGAACTTGATAGTTCGCGGGAAGTTTCAGGCGGAAGGTAAACGCACCTGCTTCGTTAAGTGGCCCTTCGATTACAGCAAGCTTTGCTCCTGCCGGTAATGAAGGCACATCCGCCCATTTGAGTTCATCTGGCGTGACCATTATATGGGCAGCCGATTGCGCCCATGCAGCGGGGGCATCCAGGCAGGCAATAATCAACATTGTGGATAGTGCAGCAAGCGTTTTTTTCATTGTGATCTCCTCCGTACTGTTTGTTGAAGCCCGTAAAAATGTAATGCGCGAACGTCGGCTCTGTCACGTTCGGTGCAACTTCAATTCTTCACTGCAACAAGCGAAATGCTCTTCACACCATATTTGCGCGCTGCACCCTGAGCGTTCTTGGAAATGAACAGGTACTGCGGGTTATCCTGTACAGTCGTCACGCGCAATCCTGCTGCCTCGATCGCCGAGATGTAATCCTCAACCTGCATTGCGCCGCCAATGCAAGCGGCCCACAGCGTGGCATCACAGGTGATGCCTTCCGGTAACTGCGTTTCGGTGACGATGTCGGCGAGGGCTAAGCGTCCGCCTGGTTTGAGCAGGCGCGCCGCTTCGCGGAAGACTGCGTTTTTATCCGGCGCAAGGTTAATCACGCCGTTGCTGATAATCGCGTCGCACGACGCATCGGCTAGTCCGATCGCGTCTATGTAGCCCTTGCGGTAGCTGATGTTGCCGAATCCCGCTGCGGTGCGCAGGCGTTCTGCTTTGGCGAGTTGCTCGGCGGTCATGTCTATACCGATTACGGTGCCCGTCTTGCCAACCTTACCAGCGGCGATGAAGCTGTCCATCCCCGACCCGCTGCCAAGATCAACTACCGTCTCGCCCGGCTTTAGGCGAGCGAGGTCAAAGTAATAGCCCACACCCGCAAACGAATCTATGGCTGCGCCCGGAATCGCATCAAGCTCGGCGGGCGCGTAGCCAAGCCGCTCCGCGAGTACACGTCCCATTTCAAAGTGAAACTCCCCCGTGGGATCGAGTGCTACGTCACGATACATCGCCTTGACCTTCTGATCGAGCGCGGTGGTGTCAACGCGCTTTGTAAGTTCGATTGTAGTTTCCATTTGCGTTGTTCCTATGTGTGTGAGAGTCAGAAGATATGGTGACAAAAATAAGGGCTCATCACCTGTTCCTTCCCCTTGCAGGGGGAAGGCTAGGATGGGATGGGGGTAGAACAGTGTAAATTCGACGTTTCTACCCCCTCCCTAACCCTCCCCCTGCAAGGGGGAGGGGATGATCGTGTACACTCGCCAATGAATAATTCGGGCTTGTCTGCCGCCTCATTTACTGACTTATGTGTAGTGAGTGGCCTATTTTATTGGTCAGCAGTTAATTGACCACCACCGCCACGCGCAAAAAAGTCGCCGGGATAGACGTTGTGTCCTTGCTCGTGCTTTTGTTTTGGCTGGAAAACAACGCTTCCAATTCCCTGAGCAAATCGTCGGCACGGCCATTCTTTTCTGCTGCTTCAAAAGCATTCATGGTCGGCCCATAGAACCGCCTGAATTGTTCTAAAAGCTTGGAAGGTATGCCGGGAAGTTCAAAGTTGAAGATGTCTCTGGTGAATGAAATATTTTCCTTGTGTATGCCCGCACCTGCGAACCGTTCGATCACGTTGCTCTCGACCCCCCAAGTCATCGGGCTGATGAAGCCTTCCGGCGGCGGTGGCGAATAGGCAGAGCTGATTTTCAGAATTTGCGCAACCAGTGTCGGGTCATTCGGTATCCAGTTTCCCATGATGATCCGGCCTCCCGGACGAGTAACGCGCACCATCTCCTTGGCCACATCGAACGGTTTGGGCGCAAACATCGCGCCAAAGATGCTTACCACCAAATCAAAGGTCTTGTCCTTGAGTTCGTGCAAGTTGGACGCATCGCCTTCCTGAAATTTGCAATTCGTCAGGCCTTCTTCTTGTGCGCGCTGGTTTCCGGCAGCGACCAAGTTGCTGGCGATATCCACACCGAGCACGTCCGCTCCCAGCTTTGCTTCCGGTAGTGCAGTCGTGCCGTCACCGCAGCCCAGATCCAACACCTTGAGACCCTTGGTGATGCCCAATCCTTTAACGAATGACTCCCCGCTCTTTCTAATGCTTTGCGCAACGCGCGTGAAATCGCCTTTTTCCCAAAGTGCTTTGTTCGGATTCATGATTACCCCTTAAAAATTAATCGCGTAAATTCTGCTACACACCGTAGTAGTTTGTGCGATCTATGCAGTAGGTATAGTAGCAATCTTGCCCCCACGACACAGTGACATTTCAACCGGAAAACGTGACCGAGCTACCGGATAGCTTCTATTGTAAAATCAGCAACAAACCACCTGAAACCCTAGGAGACCGAATCCGTGGATGCATTATCAGAACTGCTACACGCCATCCGCCTGAGTGGCACTGCGTACATTGACGCTGACCTAACACCGTCCTGGGCTGTTGAAACACCTGCCCCAGCCGATGTGGCAGAGCGGATTGCGCCCGGCGGCGGTCGTATCATCCCTTATCATATGATCGTTGAAGGAAGTTGCGTTGTGCAGGTCGCCGGACTGGAGCCGATTACGCTGAACGCGGGTGAAGTCGTGGTGATGCCGCATGGCGATGTGCAGATGCTCTCCAGCAAGATCGGATTGCCGCATCACCGAATGACTACCGATGAAATCGTGCAGATGATCCACCGTAATGCCGTAACGAAAATGAAGTATGGCGGTAATGACAGCGATGGTGTCCCGACCAGGTTGGTGTGCGGATTTTTTGCCTGCGACAAATCGCTGTCCGATCATCTCATCCAGCCCCTGCCGCGTATGTTCAAATTTCGCGTCCACAACAATAGCGCTGCCGCGTATCTACCGCACGCGATCACTCAATCTGGAAACACCCCTGACAACATCACCAATCCCGGCTCGCAAGCGGTGCTATGCAAACTCTCCGAACTGCTCTTCGTGGATGCAGTGCGCTCCTACGCTGATGCGCTCACCGACCAGGGTGCCAGCTTGCTGGCTGGCCTCAAGAATCGTTATGTCAGCCACGCACTCGCGCTGATGCACCACCAGCCCGACCATGACTGGACGTTGGACACACTCGCGCACAAAATCGGCACATCGCGCACCACGCTTGCGGATCACTTTGTACAGCATATAGGTAAAGCGCCGATGCAGTATTTATCAGAATGGCGGCTGCGCCTGGCGGCCGATGCGCTGGCCAGCGGCGACCATGCCATCAAAAAAATCGCGTCTGATGCAGGGTTTAATTCGTCGACTGCTTTCAGCCGTGCGTTCAAGCGCGAACTGGGTGTATCACCGGGCGAGTGGCGGCGTGGCGACCGTGCGCTTACTTAGAATCCATGCCTGCTGATTCCGGCCACAAGCAGGGGATGCGTCTCCTCACCCAGTAGCCAGAGAACAATGCCGGACAGCAACATCGAGACCGCGACGAACCAGAATGCGGCTTCCACTGAGCCGCTGAAATGGGCAGCGATGCCCAGCCCCAGCGCGCCTATACCATAGCCCAAGTCACGCCAGAACCGATAGATGCCAATGGCCGAACCGCGCCAGTCGGGATGCGAAATATCGGCCACCGCCGCCGATAGATTGGGGTAAAGAAGCGCCATGCCAAAGCCAGAAACGGCGGCGGACAGCGACCACCACGTTACACTCTCGCCCCACAACATCATGGCCACGCCTGCGCCGCAGATCCACATACCCAAAACATTTGGAATGTGGCGACCAATATGGTCGGACAGTTTGCCAGTGAATAATTGCGCGCCGCCCCAGACCAAACCATAGACGCCGACGATCCAGCCGATGTTAGGCAGGCTCACGTCGCGTTGATACAGGAACACCGGGTAGAATATCCACACCAGCGCATCCACAAATTTTTCCACCAGCCCAGCCTGGCACAGCGCAGCCAGGCGGCGGTCGCGCCAGCTCATCAGCGTGAAAACTTCCCAGGTACTGAGCGAGATAGATACCTCAGCTTGCACCCAGGGCAGCGTGTCTTTGACCCACAACAGCGTGAGCAAAATCGCCAGTAGTATGGTGGTCATGCCGAACAGCAGCAGGCCGAGACGCGCGCCCAGTGCCGTTGCCAGATACGCGGTGATGATGCCAGCCAGCGCCAATCCGATATAGCCTGCGAATTCGTTCAAGCCTAGGGTCAGGCCGCGCTGGTGGGGGCGAGTGAGGTCGAGCTGGGCGGTCTGCGTCATGGACCAAGTCAGCCCCTGATTGATACCCAGCAGCATGGTAGCGATAACAATCCAGTTCCACGACGGCGCGAAATAAACCAGCAGCGGAATGGGTAAGGCCGCGATCCAGCCCAGTAGTAATACTTTTTTTCGTCCGATACGTTCTGATAATCTTCCGGCGACAAAATTGAGTGTGCCTTTGACAAAGCCAAAAGCTATGACAAAAGTGGTAAGCAATATGAAGGAATTTTTTGCTACGCCAAATTCTGATTCGGCTAACGCGGGTACAACGGTGCGCATCATACCGATGGTGAAACCCACCAACATGACTTGCACAAGTTGATGCAGGAACTGGCCGAGGTTAGCGCGGATGCCGAGCGGAAAATTGCTACTCATGCGCCGATGTTGGCCGCGACCATGCTGTCCATTTGTGCGGGGCGCGGTGGGATGTCCTTGAGCACAGTTTCGATGAAAGTGCTCTTGTCCAGGTGCAGCGCAGGATTGCAGCGTTTCTCGAAACCTATGGTG
>JAUSKS010000003.1 GCA_030646595.1 Gallionellaceae bacterium
GGTAGCGATCAGCATCAAGGCATCGTTGGTGGAAGTGTCGCCATCTACAGTGATGCAGTTGAACGAGACATTACACGCATGCGCCACCATCTGTTGCAACAGCGGCTGTGTCACCGCCGCATCAGTGGCAACATAGCCCAGCATGGTGGCCATATTGGGGTGAATCATGCCGGAACCTTTGGCGATACCAGTGATGGTAACTGGTACACCATTGAGCATGATTTGCTTAGAGACTGCCTTGGCCACAATGTCGGTGGTCATGATGGCATGCGCGGCGTTGAACCAGTTATCCTCGCGCAGATCGGCCATGCAGCCCGGCAATCCGGCTACCAATTTGGCCAGCGGCAGCGGCTCCATAATCACGCCGGTAGAAAATGGCAACACCTGCGCTGCCTCACAGCCCAGTAGCTCGGCAACTTCAGCACAGGTGGCACGTGCAGCGGCCATGCCCGGCTCGCCAGTGCCGGCATTGGCATTGCCGGTATTGATCACCAGCGCACGTATACCTTTACCCGCCGCCAGATGTTCATGCGCCACGATGACAGGCGCGGCACAGAAACGATTTTGTGTGAACACACCCGCCACCGTGGCTTGCGCGGTCAACTGCATGAGCAGCATATCTTTACGGTTGGGTTTTTTGATATTCGCTTCTGCTGTGCCCAGCAGAACGCCTTTGACCGGGAGTAATTCGGTCGCGACGGGTGATGTTAAATTGACCGGCATGAAAAATAATTCCTGATTAATTGGGGGAGGGTTCTATTGTGAAAAGAGTAACAGTTGATTGAAAAACGTAGCGAGCGCAGCCAAGACAAGGCGCGAAAGGCCGAAAAAGCGGAATGTATGATTTATACATGAGCATTTTGAGGCCTTTCGCAACGCCGTATTGGCAAGCGCAGTAGTTTTGCAACAACTGTTTTAGTAGCGACCACCTTGCTGGAATATGTAGTTACTCATTTCGACTGACTGCATATTCATGCGCCGCACAATGCCATGCACATGACGCACAACACCACGCATCACGTAGTACACGATGGCGGGATTAGTAGTGAGGAAAGATTCCAGACGGGAGCGTTCCAGCAATAATACCTTGCTGTCTGTTGTGGCTTGCACGGTGGCGCTAATCTGCGCCGCTGTTCCGCCCACGAAGGTGATGATGCCCGCCAGATCTCCCGGTTGCAGCAGATGCAGGGTGGCTTTCTCGCCACCCATGGTGGCAGTGGCTTCTACTTTACCGGTAGCCAATATCATCAGCGTGTTTCTCAGCCTGCTATCGCCGGGCTGGAGCAGAAATTCACCTTCCTTGTATTCATGCACGGTTATGATATTAGCCAAGGTTTCAATTTCTGCATCACGCAGCTCCTCAGTCAAGGTCGAGGTATGCAGGGTCTGCAAAATCAAGTCATCTGTCGTCATCATTTTCTCCCAACAATAAAGTATTTCTATCAGCTTAACTTACCGTGACACTGTTTATATTTTTTTCCAGAGCCACAAGGGCAAGGATCGTTACGGCCAATTTTGCCACCTGGACGCACAAAAGGTTTGTGTTCCGATGTATCTTCCGTTGCAGCCAAGGCTTCTTCGTAATCAGAATGGTGATACTGCACATTTTCCGGTACGGCGGGTGCTTCTACCGCCTCTATTGCCTGCTCATTCCGTATCTGTACATTCATCAAAATGCGGGTGACTTCGCGCTTGATTGCTTCCAGCATATGGGAGAATAATTCAAACGCTTCGCGCTTGTATTCCTGCTTGGGATTTTTTTGCGCATAGCCGCGCAGGTGTATGCCTTGACGCAAGTGGTCCAGTGCGGCCAGATGCTCGCGCCAATGGGTATCCAGGCTTTGCAACATGACCATGCGCTCATACTGGTGCATCACTTCTGCCCCGACCTGGTCTACCTTGGCCTGGTATTGTTGCTGCGCGGCTTGTACTACACGGTCGCGCAGACCGGCTTCATCCAGCTTTTTATCTTGCTCCAGCCATTGCACCAGTGGCAGACTCAATTGAAATTCGGCTACCAGCGCTTGTTCCAGTGCAGGAACATTCCATTGCTCTTCCATGCTTTGCGGCACGATATATTCATTGATGTAATCGTTCATCACGGTATCGCGCATCGCGGCGATAGTTTCGGAAATGTCCGCGCTTTCCAGCAGTTCATTACGCTGCTGATAGATGACCTTGCGCTGATCGTTGGCCACATCGTCGTATTCCAGTATCTGCTTGCGCATATCAAAGTTGCGCGCCTCCACCTTGCGCTGCGCATTTTCGATGGCGCGGGTCACCCACGGATGTTCTATGGCCTCCCCTTCCGGCAATTTGAATTTGTTCATGATCGCTGCCACGCGGTCGGAGGCAAAAATGCGCAGCAAGGGATCTTCCAGCGATAAATAAAAACGGCTGGAGCCTGGGTCGCCTTGGCGACCGGCTCGGCCGCGCAACTGGTTATCCACGCGCCGCGATTCATGCCGCTCGGTACCGATGATATGCAGTCCACCGCTGGCTACCACTTGCTCATGTATCGGCTGCCATGCAGCACGTAATTCCGCAATGCGTTGCGCACGTGTTGCATCGTCCAGGCTGGTATCCATGCGCAGCAATTCAATCGGCTTTTCCACATTACCGCCGAGCACAATATCGGTACCGCGTCCGGCCATGTTGGTGGCAATAGTGATCATTTTCGGGCTGCCTGCCTGCGCAATAATTTCGGCTTCGCGCGCATGTTGTTTGGCATTCAGTACTTGGTGCGGCAGTTTTTCCTTGTCCAGCAATTGCGACAGCAACTCCGATGTTTCGATCGAAGTGGTACCGACCAGCACTGGCTGACCGCGCTGGTAGCAATCCTTGATGTCCAGGATAGCGGCCTGATATTTCTCCTTCATGGTGAGATAAACCCGGTCCATCAGGTCTTTGCGTATCGTAGGCAGGTGCGGCGGAATAATGACCGTTTCCAGGTTGTATATCTGCTGGAATTCGAACGCTTCGGTATCTGCTGTGCCGGTCATACCGGCCAGTTTGTTATATAAGCGGAAATAATTCTGGAAAGTGATGGAAGCCAGCGTCTGATTTTCCTTCTGAATGGCCGCGCCTTCCTTGGCTTCCACGGCTTGATGCAAGCCATCCGACCAACGCCGCCCGGCCATCAAGCGGCCTGTAAATTCATCCACAATAACGACTTCACCATCCTGCACCACATAATGCTGATCGCGGTGATACAAAGCATGGGCACGTAACGCAGCATACAGGTGATGAATCAGGGTAATGTTGGCCGGGTCATACAAACTGCCGCCAGCAGGCAACAACCCGGCTTGACTGAGCAATGTTTCAGCATGTTCATGTCCGCTTTCGGTGAGCAGTATCTGATTATTTTTTTCATCTACACTGTAGTCACCCGTAGCGCCTTCGGTACCCTCTTCTTCCTTCTGGCGCATCAGTTGCGGCACCAGTTTGTCCATGCGCGTATAGACATCCACATTATCTTCAGCCTGGCCGGAAATAATCAGCGGGGTGCGCGCTTCATCTATCAGGATGGAATCCACCTCATCCACAATGGCAAAATTCAGTTTGCGCTGAAACCGTTCGGTAGCCTGCGTGGCCATATTGTCGCGCAGGTAATCAAAGCCGAATTCATTATTGGTGCCATAGGTAATGTCCGCTGCATACGCCGCCTGTTTATCGGCATAATCCATTTGCGACAGTATCACCCCCACGGATAAACCGAGGAAACGATAAAGCCTGCCCATCCATTCAGCGTCGCGTGCAGCCAGATAATCATTCACTGTAACCACATGCACACCGTTGCCGGATAATGCGTTTAAATAGGCAGGCAAAGTCGCCATCAGGGTCTTACCCTCGCCGGTACGCATCTCGGAAATTTTGCCATGATGTAGCGCAATGCCGCCTATCAGTTGCTCATCAAAGTGCCGCATCTGCAATACCCGCCTGCTGGCTTCTCGCACTACGGCAAAAGCTTCGGGCAACAGCGTATCCAGGGACACGCCTTGCTGAAAGCGCTGCTTGAAAGTTTCGGTCTTGCCACGTAAATCTTCATCCGACAGCTGTGTCAGGCTTTTTTCAAGGGCGTTAATGGCTGATACAGATAGCCTATATTGTTTAAGCAGCCGGTCATTGCGGCTACCGAAAATACTTTTCAGTAAGTTGGAAATCATGTTTGAATTTTCCGGATTTTATGGAAACTGAATGCGATGCCTTAAATAAAAAAGGTGAGGCAACCCGCACCTCACCCTTGCGCGAAACTGGTAACCGTCTAACCCATGGTGTCTTTCAGAAAACGCTGGGGATTTTGGGCGACCCCCTTGAATCTCACTTCAAAGTGCAGGTGATTGCCGGTAGATCGTCCGGTACTGCCCACCTTGGCAATGTCCTGTCCGCGCCGTACCACTTGCCCCACTTTAACTACCAGGCTGGAAGCATGGGCATAACGTGTAACAACATCATTGCCATGATCAATTTCCACCATATTACCATACTGTGGATGTAAACCCGCATACACCACAATGCCACCGATTGCCGCCTTAATAGGCGTACCCTCCGGCATCACGTAATCTACCCCTTCATGCATCGCATTCTGCCCAGTAAATGGGTCTATGCGCCAGCCGAAGTTGGAGGAAAACCAGCCTTCGCTGATCGGGGCGACCGAAGGAAGCAGCTTCTTGTTTAATCTGTCCTGTGTTACCAGAGTTTCCAGCGCCACCAGCTTGTCATTGCGGTCATTCAGCAAAACCGACAAACTGGATAATTGCTGATCCATATTAACCAGAGAAACATCTGGTTGCGTAGGGGGGATGAAAGGGCCACCTTGCGCAGGCATCTGGTTAAAGCTGAATTCCTGTGGCTTGATGCCGGTCAGTTTGGCCAGGCGCGCACCCAAGCTATCCAGTCGCAATAACTGGGATTGCATCTGACCCAAGCGCATGGCCATGGTGTCCATGCCCTCGCGAAAATAGGATTGTTGCTTTTGCTGCCCCTCAGTTTGCACTGTGGCCAGCCAGCTACGCATTTCAGTGCTCAATGCTCCTGGCTGAAAGCGTACAATCAAATATTGTGCTGAAAATACAGCTGCCAGAAATAGTCCCGATACCAATAGGCCAATCAACAGAAGATGAATGCCATTGATCCGAATACTATGTGCTTTTGCAAAACGGTTGGAAACTAGAATAATATTCATATTCCTCTTCCTTTATAATTAAGCTGACGCAGTGCCACAACGTTTAAATTCATATTTCCACGCCAGTCACGAACTGCATCAACTATCCCACCAGGTAGCGCAGCTTGTTGCATTGCAACGGCATTATGAACATTTTGCACCTGCCCCCTTGGTACTTGCCAGCCATGTAGTGCAGCTGGCCCAACAAACTCTGGTAATAGCCGCCAATAACAGCGCTGTAGCAGCCAAATTACGTCAGCTTTCCCCACGTTTGACGCAATATTTCCAAGATAACGGTCACGAGATTACTGGAATTCAGGTCAAGGTACAAGTTAGCTCGTCGCCTCCTGCCCGCCGTTCATCCCCCCTCACCCTGAGCCTGGTTGCCCAGCAAAAGCTGGTTATGCTGGCGGAAAATCTGTCCGATTCCCCATTGAAAAAGGCTATACAGCGGCTTGCCCGGCGTGCCAAGTAGTAGTGATTCCTTTGTAAACAACCTCTTTTGGATATAAAAAGGCCGTTTCCACTAGTGGAAACGGCCTTTTTAACAGTGACACCTGTTATCTGGACACCGTCCCAGCTTCAAATCGTACGCACAGAGCCATCATCCAGCGTGGTCTGGATTCTCACTGAGCATGCCAATACTTACAGCAAGCGCGACTTGTCTCCCGTTATAAATCCCGCCAATGGCCCATCCAGACCTTTGCCCAACGCAATAATTTTAAACAGCTCGCCCATTTCTGCCGGACTGGTCAGCTTTTGTAATTGCGCAGCAAGCGGCAGGTATTCACGCACACTTTGTGGGTCCATGTCTGCCAGTAAATCGGTAATGCCGCAATTAATCAGGAAAGAGGCTTGCGTGGTGTAGCCATACAGATGCAGACCTGCATCAATCGCTGCTTCGGCGATGGCGGTGAAATCTACGTGCGCGGTGATGTCCTGCAAGCCCGGAAACCAGAAAGGATCGTCGTGGGCATGGTGGCGGTAATGGCACATCAATGTTCCGTTGACGCGTTGCGGGTGATAATACTCGCGCATGCCGAAACCATAATCCATGAACAACAATGCACCCCGCCGCAGGCGGTCGCTCAAGCTGCACACCAGACCGCGCGCAGCCAATGAAATTTCACTGAGGGTATCATCCGGTACTTGTATCTGTTGCGCCAGATAACGCAGGGCAGGCACCTGCGGCAAGCGTTCCTGCCATACAAAATTTTCACCCGCGCTAGCCACACCCCGTTCAATAATGCGCCCATCCGTCCATCGCACCAAATGCACGGGCAGCGCATCCAGCACTTCATTGGCAATCAGCACGCCGGAAATATTATCTGGTGGCGCATCCAGCCAATGTACGCGGCTAATAAGATGGGGCACTTGCTGTTGCAATAAAGCACGTTGCCGCTCGCGCAAATCTGCGCTGACTTCCAGGATGTCATACCGTTCCGGTAAATCTCCCTGACGTTCCAGTTCGCTCAATATATCGGAGGCAAGTTTGCCGCTACCTGCGCCGAGCTCAAAAATACGTGGTGCGCTTTGCGCCATGATCTCCGCCAATTGGCGCGCCAGCGCGCGACCGAACAGGGAAGAAACTTCGGATGCCGTGACAAAATCCCCCGCTTCGCCAAATTTGTGTGCACCACCGCTGTAATAGCCCAGGCCCGGCGCATACAGGGCCAGCTCCATGAATCGTGAAAAAGGAATCCATCCGCCTTGCAAGGCTATATCGCGCAGAATTAATTCGCGCACCTGATCGCTGTGCATTTGGGCTTCCGCAGTGGGCAATGGCAGTGAAGACATTCGAAGGGCGAAGGATGTGTTAAATTAACAGCCGCCAGTTTAATGGAGAGCAAGGTGCAAGGTAAAGTCGTATTGGTAACCGGCGGAGCAAAACGCGTAGGCTCAGCCATTTGTCGCAGGCTGCACGGGGCAGGCGCGACCATTGCGCTGCATTACCGCTCTTCCGCGCAGGAAGCGCAAGCATTGCAGCATGAGCTACAGGATATACGCACTAACTCAGCATTGTGCTTGCAGGCTGACCTGCTTGATCCGGCTTCCCTGCCGCAATTGATTGCGACTACCATCAAACATTTTGGACGATTGGATGGGCTGGTCAATAACGCTTCCAGTTTTTTTGCCGTGCCACTGGCTGAGATTACTGAGCAGCACTGGCATGATTTAATTGGCACCAACCTGAAAGCCCCATTGCTGCTGGCCCAAGCTGCTGCTGCCGAGCTGCGGCGTAATCATGGTGCCATCGTCAATATCGTGGATATTCATGCA
>JAUSKS010000004.1 GCA_030646595.1 Gallionellaceae bacterium
GCCAAGAAGGAAGCGGCAATCAAGTGGTGCAAAAATGCATCGGACTATGCTGCCGCTAATGGCGGAAAACTATGGAGTTATGTATTGATTCCGCACAACGCCCTTGCGGTGAATATGACGCTGGGTGGGCTGGCGAAGCAGTTTGGCGAATATAAAGTGTGAGAACGCAGATATTGTCTTGATGCATCCTACCTCCAAAAATTATTACTGGCGCATCGCCGGGTTCTATTTCTTTTACTACGCTTTCGTGGGGATGTTCGCGCCCTACTGGAGTCTGTACCTGAAATCCATAGCGTTTAATGCGGTGCAGATCAGCATTCTGATGTCGGTGCAGCCGGTCATGCGCATGATTGCGCCCAATCTTTGGGGTTGGCTGGCTGACCGCACGGGGCAGCGTTTGCGGGTGGTGCAACTGGCGGCATTGTGTAGCGTGTTGAGTTATCTGGGCGTGTTTTTTACCACTGATTTTGCCGGGCTGTTGTTGGTGATGGGCTTGATGGGCTTTTTCTGGAGTGCATCCATGCCCTTGGTGGAAGCCACCACGCTCACTTATCTGGGTAAGCACAGTGCGCGCTATGGCCGCATCCGCTCGTGGGGATCGCTCGGTTTCATCGTGACAGTATTGGGCTTGGGCTATGCCTTTGACTTTGTCGCTATCGCCTGGGTGCTGTGGATAGGGATTGCAATCAAGCTTGGCATATTAATTTTCTCCCGCCAGATTCCCGCAACGGAGGTGCTGGCCCATCACACCGATAGCCAGCCTATCCTGAGTCTATTACGGCAGCCACAAGTGTTGGCCTTGTTCAGCGCATGCTTTTTGATGGCTGTGGCACATGGCCCTTACTACACTTTTTACTCCATTTATCTGGTCGAACATGGCTACGCGAAAAGCGCGGTGGGGTGGTTATGGTCGCTGGGTGTGGTATGCGAGATAGGGGTATTTTTTGCCATGCCGTGGTTGATGCGCCACTACACCTTGCCCAAAATTCTGCTGCTCAGTTTTGCCTGTGCCGTGCTCCGTTTCCTGCTCATCGCATGGGGAGTGGAGGTGTTACCCTTGCTGTTATTGGCGCAGGGTTTGCATGCTGCTACCTTTGGCGCTTTTCACGCGGCAGCGGTGGCGCTGGTACATCAATTTTTTCGCGGGCGACATCAGTCTAAAGGACAGGCCCTGTTCGGCAGCATTACCTATGGCGCAGGTGGCATGGCAGGCGCATTGTTGAGCGGTCCGCTGTGGCAGCATTGGGGGGCTGGTGCGATGTATTCGTTCAGCGCAGTGGCAGCGCTGGCGGGATTCGGGTTGATGTGGTGGAAGTTGCGCGAGGAGAAAAATTATCCCTAGGCCAAGGCTTTAGGTAAAATGCCCCCTTAACTTTCTGCAATAGACAAGCACATGGCGGGAAAATCGCAAAAGGTATTGAGCTTCGAAGCTGCGCTGGCTGAACTGGAGCAGGTGGTGGCTGATATGGAAGCGGGCAAGTTATCGCTGGAGGATTCCTTGGTTGCCTATCAGCGCGGGGCTGAGTTATTGCAGCTATGCCGCGTGCGTCTGGAAGATGCGCAACAGCAGGTGCAAATTCTGGAGGAAGGCACCCTGAAAAATTTCACGCCGGGTGGGGCCAGTGATGCAGGCTGAAAAGCTTATGGAAGTGCAAGGGCAGGGATTTCAGGTGTGGAGCTATGCCTGCCATAGCCGCTTTGAAGAAGCGCTGCGTCTATGGATGCCATCGGTTGACATTGCGCCGCAGCGTTTGCATCAGGCCATGCGTTATAGCGTATTGGAAGGCGGCAAGCGGGTGCGCCCCTTGCTGGCTTTTGCGGCGGGTGAGTTGGCCGAGGCAGACCCTGGCCGGGTAAATGTGGTGGCTGCGGCGGTGGAGCTGATCCATGCTTATTCGCTGGTGCATGATGATATGCCGTGCATGGATGATGATGTGTTGCGTCGCGGCAAACCGACTTGCCATGTGGAATATGACGAAGCGACAGCGCTGCTGGTGGGCGACAGTTTGCAAAGTTTGGCTTTTCAATTGCTGGCCGAACATCCGCTCAGCGACCAGCCTGCGCGACAATTGCAAATGATTAAATTGCTGGCTGTGGCCAGCGGTTCGCGCGGCATGGCGGGCGGGCAGGCGATCGATTTGGACAGCGTGGGCAAACCACTCAGTCTGCCGCAACTGGAATTCATGCACATCCACAAAACCGGCGCATTGATACGCGCTGCGGTGGTGCTGGGTGCGCAGTGCGGCGCAGCATTGAGCGACGCGCAATTGGCGCAACTGGATCATTACGGCAAGTGTATAGGCTTGGCCTTTCAGGTAGTGGATGATGTGCTGGATAGTGAAGCAGATACTGCGACGCTGGGTAAAACTGCTGGTAAAGATGCCGAGCAGAACAAGCCGACTTATGTCAGCTTGCTGGGTGTTATGGCAGCAAAAAAAATGGCACAGGAACTGCACCAGGAGGCAAAGGATGCGCTGGCCGATTTTGGTGAGCGAGCCCGGCGTTTACGAGAGATGGCTGATTTTATAGTGTTAAGAAAATTTTGATGAGTCCATTGCTCAATACCATTAATACACCAGATGACTTGCGGCAATTGGAACGCGCTCAATTGCCACAACTAGCCGACGAATTACGCCAGTTTCTGGTGGAGTCGGTCAGCCAGACGGGTGGTCATCTGTCTTCAAATTTAGGCACGGTGGAGCTGACGCTTGCGCTGCACTATGTATTTAATACCCCACACGACAAACTGGTGTGGGATGTGGGCCACCAGACTTATGTGCACAAGATACTCACCGGGCGGCGCGAGGCCATGAAAACTTTGCGCATGGCGGGCGGTATTTCCGGTTTTCCGCGGCGTGTGGAAAGTCCTTACGATGCCTTTGGCACGGCGCATTCCAGCACCTCGATTTCAGCAGCGTTAGGCATGGCGGTGGCAGCGCAGATTGCGGGCAGCGAGCGGCGCGCAGTGGCTATTATCGGCGACGGCGCGATGAGCGGCGGCATGGCGTTTGAAGCGCTCAATAATGCTGGCGCGATGCACGCCAATTTATTGGTGGTGCTTAACGACAACGATATGTCCATCTCGCGGCCCGTTGGCGCGCTGAACAATTATCTGGCCAAACTGATGTCGGGGCGTTTTTACGCAGCCATGCGGCGCGGTAGCGAAAAAATGTTGAAGGGCATGCCGCCGGTGCTGGAATTTGCCAAGCGCGCCGAGGAGCATGTCAAAGGTATGGTGACGCCGGGTACGCTATTTGAGGAATTTGGTTTTAACTACATCGGCCCGATTGATGGCCATGATCTGGATGTGCTGGTGACGACACTGGATAACATTAGCCATCTGGCCGGGCCGCAGTTTCTGCATGTGGTCACCCAAAAAGGCAAAGGCTACGCCAAAGCGGAAGATGATTGTCTGCTCTATCACGGTGTGGGCAAGTTTGATCCTACGCATGGCATCGTCGCCAAGCAGGCGAGCAAACCCAGCTACACCCAGGTGTTCGGCAGCTGGCTGTGCGACATGGCGGCGCAGGATGAGCGTCTGGTCGGCATTACGCCAGCCATGTGTGAAGGCTCTGGCATGGTCGAGTTCGCAGAAAAATTTCCGCAGCGTTATTTCGATGTAGGCATCGCCGAACAACATGCGCTGACTTTTGCTGCCGGTTTGGCCTGCGAGGGCTTGAAGCCTGTGGTGGCGATTTATTCCACTTTTTTGCAGCGTGCTTATGATCAATTGATACACGATATTGCCATTCAGAATTTACCGGTGGTGCTGGCCATAGACCGCGCCGGGCTGGTGGGCGCGGATGGCGCGACACATGCGGGCAGTTTTGATTTGAGTTATTTGCGCTGCGTACCCAACATGACCGTGATGGCAGCCAGCGATGAAAATGAATGCCGCCAAATGCTGTACACCGCATTCCAACTCGATACTCCGAGTGCAGTGCGCTATCCGCGCGGCACTGGACCGGGTGTGGTGCCGCATGCGCAAATGCAGGCGCTGCCTATAGGCAAAGGCGAAATGCGCCGCAGCGGTGAACAGATTGCCATGCTTGCTTTCGGCTCCATGCTGGCCCCGGTCTTGGGCGCAGCAGAACAGATAAATGCCACCGTGGCCAATATGCGCTTTGTCAAACCGCTGGATGAAGAACTGGTGCTGCGTCTGGCGCGCGAACATGAATTATTGGTGACTGTGGAAGAAAATACCATACAAGGTGGCGCAGGCAGTGCGGTGGCCGAATGCCTGGCGCGTCACGGGGTGACGGTTGCGCTGCTGCATCTTGGTTTGCCGGATGGTTTTCTGGAGCAGGGCGAGCCCGCTAAAATGCTGGCTGCTTGCGGTCTGGATGTGGCCGGTATAGTAACGGCTACTCAGCATGCCGCGTCTGCGCTGGACATGAGGCCCCAGGCATTTGAAAAAAACAGTACAGCCTACATCGCACGGACAGCAGCAGGTAAATGAGCGCCTAATGTCTGTGCGATTTTTTCTATAATCACATCCAGCGCAGAGCGCTTGCTCTACCCCAGCACAATGGTGCAAGCACCCTGCTAAACTGCTTGCTACGATTTCTGTCTCTATGAATTACCCCACGGGTTGACGACTTCCAGGCCGGGGTAGGCAAAGTCCTTTTGATTGCGCGTGACCAGGCGCAGTTCGTGATGGAGGGCGGTGGCTGCCAGCAAGCTGTCTATGCTGGGTACGGGTCTCCCTATTTGCGCAACCAGCCTGCCCCAGCGGTCTGCCACTGGAATGTCCACAAGCAGGATTCTGGTGCCGAACCAGTCAATCAATTCATGTTCGAGCCACAGCCGCAGTTTTTCGCGGCGCGCGCCATCGGGCATTTGTTCAACACCCTTGCGGATTTCGCCCAAGGTTAGCGCGCTGATATGCAGGGCTTCGGAGGGGATGTTTTCGAACCACGCCAGCACTGCCTTGGCTGGCTTGGGGCGCACCAGTTCTGAGATGACATTGGTGTCGAGCAGGTAGCTCATAGCTTGATTTTGCGTATAGGAGTTTGTTCGCGGGTAATTTTAAGATCACTGCCCACCAGCGGCGAAGCCCGCAGCAATTCGACTAGGCTGGGCTTGGGGTGCGTGAGCTTCAAATAATCACGACGGGAAAGCAATACGGCAACCGGTTCGCCATGCACGGTGATATTTTGCGGCCCCTGGTT
>JAUSKS010000011.1 GCA_030646595.1 Gallionellaceae bacterium
ACCCCCCGCCCCAGCCCAAAGATACCTAAATATATTGGCTTTGAGGATGACAGCGCAGAAGCAATCAAACTACGCATTGCGACCGGTGATCCGGTAGCGGGCAAAGATAAATCCGAGTTGTGCCAGGGTTGCCACGGTGAAGATGGTAATAGCGTAGAGACAAATATTCCCAAACTTTCCGGGCAATATGCCAAATATATCGCCAAACAACTGCGCAACTATCAGGCTGGCAAACGCACCCACGCGATCATGAGTGCCATGGCCTCTACCATAGATGATATCGACTTGATGGATATTTCCGCTTATTTTGCCAGCCAGAAAAAAATGCGGGGAACAGGGCCAGGCAATAACCCAACAGGAGAAAACCTGTTTGTAAATGGCGATATGTCGCGCGTGATTATTGCTTGCATCAATTGCCACGGTGTAGGCGGTAAAGGAAAAACCTCCAGTAATGCAGTGTTTCCGGTTGTCGGTGGCCAGCACCAGAATTATCTAACCAAGGAACTTATCAGTTTCAGAAGCGGCAACCGCAGCAATAGCCAAGGTGGCATAATGAACAAGATTGCCAAAACACTCACCGATGCTGAAATTGCATCACTGGCACAGTATATGTCTGGACTTTAAATGCTACTCCCTTCCCTGTTTCGATTTATGCTGACCACCTTGCTTATGCTGGTAATGGCAGGCGCGGTAGCCAAGTCAGGCGTGAATCTGGCTAATGGCAAGACGATTTATATCAATGGTAAAGGCGGCTCTGTGGCTTGCGCAGTTTGTCACGGGGAAAAAGCCTTGGGTAATGACGCATTGGGTGCACCGCGCCTGGCTAACCTGGGCTATGACTACCTCATTAAGCAACTTGTCGATTTCGCTGCCAACAAGCGCACAGCTACAGGCATGGGCATGATCATGAATGATTTTTCCAAAGCATTAAGTGAACAAGACCGCCGCGATCTGGCTTCCTATCTGGATAACTTGAAATATGTCTCTGAGCCTTCCAACTTAAAAGCGCTGGCGATTGAAGGACATCAGATTGGGCGTAAAGAAGAAGGGGAAATCATTGTAAAGCATGGCATAAATGGCAGGTTGCCTGCTTGCCAATCCTGTCACGGATTTAATGGGCGCAACCCGACCATTCCTGCCATCAATCAACAAAAATATGTTTATCTGGTCAATCAATTGAAAAGCTGGCGCGATGGCAGCCGCAGCAATGATCCACAAGTGGAACAGCAAGGCGTTATGCAGGCTATTGCGCAGAACTTCACCGATGAGGATATTATCAATATCGCCGCTTTTCTGACTTCTGCCCCCAGACTCTCTCCTTAGGACACCTCTATAAATCCAAACTCCAGCGCGCGGACTTTCTTTCGCGCCTGGTCGTGCTTAGGATTTTAAATTTTTAGACGTACCCCTAAAACAGCCCTCATACGCTGCTAGCTCCTTGTTTTTCTTCTGCTGTTCCATGACCCGCTGCTTTTCTAGAAGACAAGTTAGGGTGGGAAAACAAGTGCGCTGCGGAAAATCTGGTATATTTGTTTTTAATTGAACACCATTAAGCAATTTATGCAATTTAGTTCGGGTATTTAATATGGGATTTGTGAAGAGAATAGTGATCGGAACACTGATCGGATTGTGGATAACAGCAAGTGTAGCTGCAGAAGTTGCTAAAACGCAGGTCAAGGGATTTGACGAGCAGGTACAGGATATCAAGAAAAATATTCTGGGTATTGCGTCTGAGCTCAACCAACTGGAAGAGCAATTACTTTTCCCCTCCAGCACACAGTTAGCTGTATTTGTCGCCCTGGCACCGGGGGATAATTTGCGCCTGGATGCGCTAACCATCAAGATAGACGGGAAAGATGCTACCCACTATATTTATTCCGCCAAGGAGCTGGAAGCCCTGCAACATGGTGGAATACAACGGCTCTATACCGGCAACATTGAAACCGGTGAACATACTCTCGATCTGGACTTGATCGGTAAATCAAGCTCCAACAAGGATTACCAATACAGCGCCAGTTACAAATTCGTCAAAGGTATAAAGGGCGCCAAGCTAATTGAAATTACCTTGTCCGGGTCGGGCTCTAAAATTGAGAGCCTGACAGACTAGCTTTCCATGATACGGTTAACCACTTTACTGTGCGGCTTATGCCTGGTTTCAGCTGCCTCTGCCAGTGTGGTTGCCTCTCCTGTAATCATGCGTAACCTCCAGCTGGGGGAAGCGTTCTATTACGCTTATCAGGGTGCCTATATAGATGCGGTGGCAGAGCTGGATGCCAAGTCTGCGCGCTTTTACCGGCTGGATGATCCTAATCTTGATGCACTGCAATTTCAGGGTGGATACCCGCCCTTCACCGCTACCGATTTTGTCTCGTCTGCCCGCATCATCAAGAATAAAGAGGGCATCTGGATACTGGAAGACAAGGTTGAACAGGTAAAACGTAATGAAGAAGCCTATCGCCAGGCACGTATCTTTTTTCAGAATGGCCAGACAGAAAAAGCGCTGCTCTCCATTGAAAAAATTATTGAGCCTGTACACGATAAAATCCGCAATGATGCGCTATTACTGCGCGCACAAATTTCCCTGGCCAATGGCAAATTTGATGACGCGATAAAAATTCTGCTGGCGCTGCAAAAGGTAAAAGGCATTGAAGGATTTGCCTCTTATAACCTGGCCATTGCCCTCATCCAAAGTGGACAGGAAAAAAAGGGGCTGGAACAACTCAGTAAAACCGGACAAATAAACAGCAATGACGAAAATACCCTGGCTATCAGAGATAAGGCTAATCTGGTTCTAGGCTATAGGCAGATTGAAAAAAAACAACCCGTATTGGCCAAAGAATATTTTGACCGGGTGCGGGTAAGCGGGCCTTTTTCCAACAAGGCCCTGCTCGGTTCAGGTTGGGCTGATGCCACCCTGGGAAATTTTGACCGGGCGCTGGTACCTTGGTCGATATTGGCCAAGCGCAGTGTAACTGATGTAGCGGTACAGGAAAGCATACTGGCCGTTCCCTATGCTTATGCCCAATTGTCCTTGCACGGTAGGGCCGCTGTGCTATATGGCAGCGCACTGGAAAAATTTGCCGTGGAATTGAACAAGTTGAACAACTCCATCAAGAGCGTACGTGCCGGACGATTCTTGCAGGCATTGGCGCGTGAAGAGTTACAGCAGGATAAAAATGGTCTGCTTAAAATCCGTGATCTTCCCCAAGCGCCTGATACTTATTATTTGCTTGAATTAATGGCATCCAATGATTTCCAGCAGTCATTGAAAAATTATCTGTATCTTAAAAATTTACGCAAACGATTGGCCTCCTGGGAGCAAACACTAAGCGCACTCGAAGAAATTGTAGCGTTGCGCAACCAATACTATAAACCGCAACTGGCTATGGTTGATAAACGGTTCCGCTCCTTAAACGGCCACATCGGAGCCTATCTGAAAGCACGCCGACTTATTGATGAACGGCTTCCCAGTATGTTCGCTAAAGGCGAGGAGCGTGTACTGTGGGAAAAATTGTATCAACTGGAGGACAAGCACAAGAATGATAACAGCCCAGTAGCTCATGATATTCGTCGTCGCATTAAACGACTGAGCGGAATCTTGCTGTGGCAAACCTACCCTGCCTATGACAAACAACTCATCGATGCCTATCAGACTTTGCAGCAGACAAATTTGAATAGTGAACGATTAACCAGGCTGTACACGCCTTTTGTCAGGCTACGCCTGGCCGCCACGCAAAGCTATACCGGTTATGACGACCAGATAAGCTTGCTGAAAAACCAGGTGCAGGACGCGGTGGATAAGGTCAAGACCCTGCTGCCGCAACAGGGGCAGTTGCTGGAAAGCATGGCCATCAATGCGCTTGAGCTGCGGCGCAAACGTCTGGAGGAATATCAAACCCAAGCCCGGATTGCGCTGGCGGAAAGCTACGACCGCGCTACCAAAATGCAGCGTGGTGTCAAATGAATAATTTCTATTATTCTGCAGCCGCGCTCAGCTTTTTGCTGGCATCCTGTGTTACTGGCCCAGGTGTGAACAATAGCCGACAAGCCGACACCATCGGCCAATTAAAAAACATAAAAGTAGACCTGAAAGACGAAATCATCGAAGGCGGTCTGGATAAAACCATCCAGAGCTATCAGCGTATCCTGGAAACCGAGCTGGAATCTGCCATGACGCCGGAAACCCTGCAACGCTTGGCCGATTTGAAAATTCAAAAAGAATATACTGTAGACAGCAGTGGCGCTCAGCCCCCATCGGGCACGACCGCTGATAGCAACAAGGAGCCTGTACAAACTTCTGTAATGCCCGCTCCTGCCAAAAAAAATCAAGCTGCGACCGAGTCGGGAAATGTAACACTGCCTGATGGGTCCGCCGCAGACCTGCAAACGGCAAGTGTCATTGAGGCCATTGCACTTTACAATAGATTGCTGGATAAATATCCCAAGTTTGAGCGCCGCGACCAGGTGTTGTACCAGTTATCGCGCGCTTATGAAGAACTGGGCAATGTGGAAGAATCCATGTTGGTCATGAATCGTTTGGTCGAGGAATATCCCAATTCACGTTACATTGATGAACTCCAATTCCGGCGGGGTGAATATTATTTTGCACGCAAGCAATTAACTGATGCTGAGGATGCATACAAGGCCGTCGTGGTCATGGGTCCGGGCTCGTCCTATTACGAATTGGCGCTGTCTAAACTGGGGTGGACTTTCTATAAGCAGGAGCGTTACCCGGATGCCTTGCACCGCTTTATTGCCTTGCTGGACCACAAGGCCAGCAGCGGCTATGACCTGGCGCGCATCCAGGGCACACCTGACGAAAAACGGATTGAAGATACCTATCGGGTAATGAGCCTGATCTTCTCCAATCTGGGCGGTGCCAATGCAATCATGGAATATTTCGACAAAGTGGGTAAACGTAGCTATGAAGTGAATGTATACCGCAATTTGGGTGAGTATTATCTGGACAAGCAACGTTATGCTGATGCAGCCGCCACATACAAATCCTTCGTCCAGCGCAATCCCTACAATAAAATATCGCTGCAGTTTGATCTGCGCATCATTGAAATTTACAAAATGGGTGATTTTCCCAAGCTGGTTATTGAGGCTGACAAAGAGTTTCTCGCCCATTACGGCTTGAAAGCCGAGTACTGGAAACATCTGGAGGTCAACGCCTATCCTGAGGTAGTGGGCTATATTAAAACCATCATGCGCGAGCTGGCCTCGTATTACCATGCGCTGTACCAGAATCAACGCCCAGCTCAAGACAAACACCTGGATGTAGACCAGGAAGCAAACTTCCAGCAAGCCATGCAATGGTATCGCGAGTTCCTGGTTTCTTTCCCGCAAGATGTAGAATCTCCAGCCGTGAATTATCTGCTGGCCGGGTTGTTGCTGGAAGGTAAAGCCTATCCGCAAGCTGTACAGGAATATGAACACACGGCCTATGATTACCGCGTACATCCTCTGGCAGGCGCGGCGGGCTATGCTGCGATTTTCGCCCTGCGTGAGCAGCTTGCCGCAACTGCTGAGGGTGCGCGGGCAAATTTGTTACGCGAAATAATCCGCAGTTCATTGAAATTTTCTGAACTCTTTCCGCAACATGAAAAAGCAGCGCTGGTCATGGCCGCAGCAGTGGATGATATATACAGCATGAAAGAATATGACTATGCGATCGCTACCGCCAATCGTGTACTCGCTACTTTCCCCCAGGCCGAGCCATCGGTACAGCGTTCTGTGTGGCTGGTCATCGCCCACTCCAAGTTTGACCAGACTCAATATGCGGAAGCTGAAGAAGGGTATTTGCATGCCTTGCAACTCACCCCAAAAAAGGAAGCAGTACGCACGGGCTTGATTGAAAACCTGGCAGCTGCAATTTACAAACGAGGCGAAGAAGCCAACAAGCAAGGTGATTTCAAGGCCGCAGCCGGACATTTTCTGCGCGTGGCACAGCAAGCACCCGATTCCAAGATACGCCCTGCCGCAGACTATGATGCCGTTACCAACTTAATGCATCTCAAGGATTGGGGCAAGGCTGCAGAAGTGTTGCAATTATTCCGTATTAACTACCCTGGTCATGCACTGCAATCTGAAGTCAACAAAAAAATTGCTTTCGTCTACAGAGAAGCGGGCAAATTATCGCTGGCTGCGGCTGAATATGAACGTACCGAAATGGAATCGCAGGATATAGAAGTTCGCCGGGATGCCTTGCAAGTTGCCGCCGATTTGTACATGCAGGCACAGGAACCGGATAAAGCACTTAAGGTCTATCAGCGTTATGTCAGCCTGTATCCGCAACCCATCGAATTGGCCATGGAAGCGCGCAGTAAAATCGCCGCCATCTTCAAGACGCGCAATAACACAGTGGCTTACCTGAACGAATTAAAACTGATCGTCGATACTGATGCGCATGCTACAACCGACCGTACCCCACGGACACGTTATCTGGCTGCATCAGCGGCGCTGGAATTGGTTGAACCGCTATTTAACGAGTTTATTAAAATCAAACTGACGCGCCCTTTCGATAAAAATCTGCTGAAGAAATCAAATGCAATGAAAGCAAGCAAAGAAGGTTATGAAAAGCTGCTGGACTATGAAGTGGGTGAGGTAACCTCCACCGCGACCTATTATTTGGCCGAGATATATTACAATTTCAGCCGTGCGTTAATAGAATCGGAACGGCCCAAAGGTTTGAGCATCCTGGAACTGGAGCACTATGAGTTATCTATTGAGGAGCAAGCTTATCCATTCGAAGAAAAAGCCATCGAGACGCATGAGAAAAATCTGGAGTTACTATCACTCGGTATTTATGGCCCATGGATAGACAAGAGTATAGAAAAACTGGCCAAGCTGGTA
>JAUSKS010000017.1 GCA_030646595.1 Gallionellaceae bacterium
CTGCCGTTTCAACGTCATAACTTTCTGCCGAATCCGTTCAATTTTGGTATCCTTCATTTGGGCTGACCTCCTGTAATGGTGGCTTTCGTGTCGCAACAAAAGCTTACCATTTAGAAGTGTTCAGCCCGCCGTTTTTAGGGCTTTAGAGCCTTAACCGAGTGCCATGAGGGTCAGACCCCTTTGATCCAGTGCGTGCGTGGCTACAAAAAATTTAAAAGAAGGGCTTGTAATCCTTTAAGTTTTCTGTAAACTAACTATCATTAGTTCACTCATGAGGCCATCATGCTTACCGTCAATATTCACGATGCTAAAACCCAGCTTTCCAAGCTGGTCGAACTGGCCGCTCAGGGCGAGTCGTTTATTATCGCCAAGGCGGGCAAGCCTATGGTGAAGGTGGTTCCGTTAGGTAAGGCTGAAACGGGTACGGCGACGCGCTTGGGCTTCATGGCGGGAGAGTTTTCCGTGCCGGACGATTTCGATCAGATGGGAAGTGGCGAGATCGAAAGCCTGTTTGCGGGGCGCAAGGCTTGAACCTGTTGCTCGATACACATTTGTTGCTGTGGGCGGCGAGCGAGCCGAAAAAGTTGTCGGCCAAGACGCGCGCCTTGTTGCTGGCTCCCGCAAATCAACTCATTTTTAGCTCTGCCAGCCTGTGGGAGATCAGCATCAAGAACGGGTTGGAACGTTCGGATTTCAACGTTGATCCGCGCCGCCTGTGGCGCATGCTGCTGGTTAACGGCTACCGCGAGTTGCCCGTCACCAGTGAACACGCCGTAGCCGTGAACGAACTTCCTCCTTTGCACAAAGACCCGTTCGACCGCATCCTCGTGGCGCAAGCGCGCGTGGAGGGACTGACGTTGCTGACATCGGACAAAGCCGTAGCGAAATACGGCGACGGTGTACGGAAGATATGATGCATGAGAGTCAATCTACTGGAGTTATTGCCATGCAATACAACATACGTGAAGCCAAAAACCAATTTTCTAAATTGGTGCAAGCCGTGCTGGCGGGCAGGGATGTGGTCATTGCCAGGAGTGGTAGTCCGGTAGTCAGACTGGTGAAGATTAATACGCCTGATGCCATGCGCAAACCGGGTGCGTGGGCTGGATTGCCCAAGGTTGAAGTCGACTGGGTTGCTCCGGTCTCACGCTTGAAAGACTCCGACCTGCAAAAAGCGCCGCAAGCTTTGTTGCGTGCTTCCGAAAGGGCTCGCCAACTGGCCGAACAAACCGGCACGACTTTCGTCGTGCGTAAATCCGTTTCTCCTGCAAAGGCCAGTAAGAAAGAATAATCCGCAGTATCTAATGGGTTCAGTATCACAATCGTTTCCAGACATTGACGAAGGCAGAATGATGAAAACAATCCTGATGGCATTCGCTTTGCTGTTAACAGGCTGTGTCGGGCTACCCGAAAACGTTAAGCCTGTTGATCATTTCAATTCGGATAGATACCTCGGCAAGTGGTATGAGATTGCCAGGCTGGATCATTCATTTGAGCGCGGCCTCTCACAGGTAACCGCCAGTTACAGCCTGCGAGATGACGGTGGCATCCGGGTGATCAATCGTGGTTACGATGCACAAAAGCAGCAGTGGAAGGAAGCCGAGGGCAAGGCCTATTTTGTTAAAGGCGCCGACCAGGGTTATCTGAAGGTGTCTTTCTTCGGCCCATTTTATGGCGCTTATATCGTGGTTGAGCTGGATCATGAGAATTACCAATACTCACTGGTCAGCGGGCCGGATAAATCCTATTTATGGATTTTGTCGCGCACACCACAGATGAATCCAGAGACACTAAAGCGCCTTGTCGAAAAAGCGGCTGCATTGGGCTTTGACACGAACAAGCTGATCTTTGTCGAGTGATGCGAGAGTTAACCGGATCACTGGCTGGAATCGAGACAATGAACAAGACACCCCACAGTGGGAAGCAAAGAAAAACGGCTTTGTCGGCTGCGCGGAGATATTTTCACGAACCCACTCGGTTCCGCAAATACAGATGAGACCACAGGGCCAGGTTTTGCGTTAACGCATCTGTAAATTATTCAGCTTAAGTGGTCAGCATGAGAAAATTAAAGGGGTCAGCGGCGTAATAGTTTTGCATTAATTAAAAATCATCGGATTAAAGGGGTCAGCGGCGCAAGAATTAAGGGGTCAGCATCGCAATATTTTTTTCGCGGACGACTTGGAGGTTGTCCAAAATGTATTGCGATGCTGACCCCTTTAGATAGTGCTTGCAAAGCTGGTCCACGGAACGAACTCCATAATTTGCGCGAACAGCGTCTTGCCCATATTCATAGCTCACCTCCAGAGGTATCGACCTCAGGAGGTTACTCGAATCGGAATATGGGTAAACTGATTTTAAATCGGCACCAAAATAAATTGCTTTGTAACCTGCGCCTACCGTTAACTTGGCGCGAAAATTTGTAAGTTAACCGGACACTTCTGACTTGGGATATCCATAAACCGAAAAATTGACTGATGCGGGAGTATTAGTTCCGCCATATGGCAAGGGTCATAGCCAGGCGTTATCGGCTATCTGGCCGACGGCCTGAAACGCAGGCTTGCTGAACAGGTAGCCCTGCATCAGCGTTACGCCCCTGTCTACCAAAAAATCCCGCTCCGCCTGGTTTCTATTCCTTCAGCCAAAGCTTTCATATTCAATTGGCGGCACAGGTGCACGATAGCTTCGGCTATAGCCTGCTTGGGTTTGCTGTCATGGATATTGCGCACCAATTCCATGTCAATTTTAATGATATCTGGCTGGAATTCGGCCAGTAAATTCAGGCCCGCATAGCCGACGCCAAAATCATCAATTGCGGTCTGGAAACCGAAGCGTTTGTACTCCTCGAATATATTGATCAGGTGTGGGCGGTCAATGACGTCTTCGCCCTCGACCACTTCAAAAATAATTCGCTCTTTGGGAAAATTGTATTTGCTGGCTGCTTCGAAGGTTGAACGTATGCATGCCTCGGGTTGATACACTGCATTGGGCAGAAAGTTAATCGACAAAAATTCTTTAATGCCCAGCTTGGCCGCACCCATCACGGCTTTAACGCGGCACCCTTGATCAAAACGATATCGGTTGTCATCATTAACCTTGGCCAGCACCGATGCTGCGGATTCGCCATTGGGGCCACGTACCAATGCTTCGTGGGCATAAATGGTTCGCCTGTGTATATCGACGATGGGTTGGTAAGCAAAGGTGAAGTCGAAGTCCAGTTCTTCCAGATCCTTGCAGCGATTGCATCCAGGAGCGTTATCAGGGGAGGGGGAGCTGGCGGTTAGTGGCACGCTTTTCTGGGGCATGGTGCTTCCTCCTGCATGGATTGAATTACTTTTGGCGACCTGGGAGACTAGGTGGTATCACCAGCATACGCCGATTTGTGATGCTTGGGGTTCAGAAAATAATATACTTTAATACTTGGTTAATACTTGGGGACAGACCATGGTTTCTAGAGCTATCACTGAGGAGTGAAGACGATGAGCGAATCAAGCAAACAAAAATTACGCAACCTCCATTCCGGCGAAGTTCTGCGCGAGGAATTCCTGCTTCCGCTCGGCATTTCTCAATACCGCTTGGCAAAAGAAATTGGCGTGACCGAAGCGCGTATCTTGGCGATTTGCTCGGGCAAACGGGCAATTACGGCGGAAACCGCATTGCGTCTGGCCGCCTTCTTTGGCACCACGAGTGGTTTGTGGATGGGTTTGCAGGCAGATTACGATACTGAAGAAGCTGCGAAGGAATTATTCAGCGAGCTTGCTCATATACATCGCTTTGAGCTGCTGGCAGTTTGATTGCGCGAAATGCGACGCGATATGGGACGACATGGGGACGGAGCCCGAATAAATTTTAGTCTCGATTAATTTCATGTTTGCTGCCATGAACATGAGACCACAGGGCCAGGTTTTGCGTTAACGCATCTGTAAATTATTCAGCTTAAGTGGTCAGCATGAGAAAATAGTTCTTCTTGGCGGGTATCCAAACGAGGAGCGTAAGTTATGAAAGCCGTTGTTTATACCGAGTATGGGCCACCGGATGTTCTCCAACTCAAGGAAGTGGATAATCCAGTCCCTGCGGTGGATGAAGTGCTGGTGAAGGTCCACGCGGCATCGGTGAATGCCGCTGACTGGCGTCTGATGCGCGCCGATCCATTCCTGGCTCGCTTGTACACTGGATTGCTGAAACCAACACGATTTCAGATTTTAGGTGCCGACATAGCAGGGCGAGTTGAGGCGGTGGGAAAGAATGTCCGCCAGTTTCAGCCTGGTGACGAGGTATTCGGGGATGTATTCGCAAGTGATTTTGGCGGATTTGCCGAGTATAAATGTGCCCGTGAAAGTGAATTGGTGTCGAAGCCAGCCAATCTATCGTTCGAGGAAGCTGCGGCCGTGCCTTTGGCGGCAATGACCGCCTTGCATGGACTGCGCGACAAGGGGCAGATACAGCCGGGACAAAAGGTGTTGATCAACGGGGCGTCCGGCGGTGTCGGCACATTTGCAGTGCAGATCGCCAAGTATTTCGGGGCGGAGGTCACTGCCGTGTGCAGCACGGGGAATATGGATATGGCGCGCTCGCTCGGAGCCCACCACGTCATCGACTACACGCAGGAGGATTTCACCCGGAGCGGGCGGCAGTATGACTTGATCCTTGGGATGAATGGGTTCCGTTCGATTTTTGATTACAAGCGCGCACTGAGTCGCCGGGGGGTCTATGTCATGACCGGAGGAAGTACAGCCCAGCTATTTCAAGCCATGCTACTTGGGCCGTGGCTATCCATGGCCGGGAGCAAGAAGATGCGCACCTTGTCGTCGAAACCCAATCAGCAGGACCTGCTCTTTCTGAAGGATCTGCTTGAGTCCGGCAAAATTAAACCTGTCATCGACAGATGTTATCGGCTGAGTGAAGTGCCCGAAGCGATCCGGTATGTTGAAACAGGACATGCAAAAGGTAAAGTGGTCATCAGTGTGGGTTAATGGGCATCGATTTCTATGACTAAAAGGGGCCAGAGCATAGGCCCCTTTGTCATGTTAAGCGGTTACGCGCCCGACTATTCGCCGCACCCAGGGTGCCACAATCGCAACCGTGGGAAAGGCAACGGGCCAAGTGGTTATACAACTTTTGAGCCACTGCGCAAGGAACCCGGAATGTATCCCCTGTGAGGTTGCGAGAACGAAGGCAGAGACGATGCAGACCATGATGGCCGAGAGCAGGGCACTGAAAAGGATGGGTGCAAAGCGAGCGGGTATACGCATTTTATTCTCCTGTGTATTAAGTTATTCCATTTCCCGATCAATAACGCAATATCGTAGGGGCG
>JAUSKS010000053.1 GCA_030646595.1 Gallionellaceae bacterium
GGTACGCATTTTGCCATCGGCTTCAATGGCTACGATGGTTGCGCTCCTGGCAATTTTGGCCGGTGCAGCCGACATCGCGCTGGCGATGATTTTTTTATCATTGGCCGACGCGTTTGCGGTATAGGTATACATGGCTAGAGCATTTTTGATTTAAGCGCATACATACCCAGAAGATGCAAAATAGTTTTTGCATTCGTCTGGTGAGAAAGCATCGAGGAGTTTTCCGATCTCATCCCACAAATCGCCGACTGTACGTTTGGCGGCTTTGCGCAGCAGCGATTTTAGCTTGGAGAACATCTTTTCGATGGGATTGAAGTCGGGTGAATAAGGCAGCAGATAGCGCAATGTTGCGCCTGTAGTGTCACAATAATAAAAATGGCGACTGGATGGTCGCTGAGGTGTAGTATTCCGCTCTGTTGCCTTGCACACAACAGATTGGTATTCGTTTGTACGACCCCGGCATTTAGCCATTTTGGGTGCCAGACTGCTGGGGGTTTTACAGGGCAGGATGAGCGCTATTCGCACCCGCATAGCGCAGGAAGCTCTATCCAAACCAGTGGAGCGTCTTGATTTTTATCTTAACCAGAAGGGGGAGTTGTTATGAATATGATCAGAAAGACCGCAATTGTCGTTCTATGGAGTTCTGTGTTTTCTTTCAACCTGCAAGCAGAACCTTTGTATCCTTTGCCCATACCAGATACCGGACCCATGAGTAGCGTAGCCGTAACCCCGGCTAATGCGTCACTGATTGTTGGCGAGACCAAGCAATACCAAGTTAGCGGAACATTTATGGATTTATCCACGCGCGACTTAAGCGCAGGCGCATCCCGCATTGCCACCCCTGCAATAAATTCGACAAGCCTCTTTGGCAGCGCTACTCTCCTTGACGATGGCAAGGTTCTTTTGGCGGGGGTACATCAAAATGACACGAGCTTAAGCCTGCCGTCCTTTCTTTATGATCCTGCGACCAACACCTTTGCTGAAACGTCCACAATGCAAGAACCGCGCAGTTACTTTGTCGCTACGCTCCTAAAAACCCGTAAGGTATTGTTTGTCGGCTCATACGGATACGGCCCGTCGGATTTCTCAGGAACGGCAGAGCTATATGATCCTGACACAGGTACCTTTAGCTATACCAGCTCAACGCAAATAGCGCGGTCTAGTCCAACAGCTACGCTTCTTGACAGCGGCAAAGTACTCGTGACCGGGGGGTGGGTAGGAGAGATGGCGGGGGTAATAACTTCTGCTGCTGAGGTTTATGACCCGACGACTGGCACATTTAGTCTTACCGGTCCCATGTCAATTCGCCGAGCTTGGCATACAGCCACCCGTCTTCTTAACGGCGATGTGCTCGTAATTGGCGGAAATGCAGTCAATCTAAAAACAAATACGGCCGAGATTTATGACCATGTTACCGGCCAATTTAGGCGCACCAACAACGATATGGCTGCGAGCCGACAAAACCATGCTGCCACGCTACTTGCAAACGGCAAGGTCTTCATAACTGGAGGTTCTGTAGCGGAAGATGAAATATATGATCCTGTGACCGCCACTTTTAGCAAGACCGGAACAATCTCACCACTCAGGAGCGAAGGAGCTAAAGCCACGCTCCTTGGGAACGGTAAAGTTTTCCTAACCGGGAAAAATTTAGTCGAAGATATGATCTATGATCCCGCCACAAATGTATTGAGTTCTACCGGCATTGCTAATGCTAATGCTACTGCCTTCTCTGTTGGTGCTCCGCTCCTAAAAAATGGCAAGGTTTTCGCGCTCACTGTTAAAATAGAATTTCCAATGGGGTTGTTATTTACTGATATTTTTACTCCGGCAGAGGACATTACTTGGTCCAGCAGTCGGCCATCTGTTGCGACCATTAACCAAACCGGCCTTGCTTCCGGAGTGAGTTATAGCACATCGTCAACGACCCCCAGCATCGCCGCCAGCTTAGGCACGATCAGCGGCAGCACTTCGTTGAAGGTGTATTCTAAGTCCCCCACTGTCGTTACCAATTCGGTCGCCAATGTTCAACAGACTACGGCGACACTTAATGGTACGGTCAACACAAATGGTGATACTGGCGGTGTATGGGGCGTGTGCGCGCCAGCATCGGGTAATTTTGGCAGTGTCATATTAACAAGCCCGTTCAATGGGCAGTTAAGTCTTAATATGACAGGCTTGGAAAGTAACACGAACTATACTTGCCATATGAATGCTTGGGTAAACCATACAAACCAGCCAGACACGGTAGGTACTCCAGACATCACCTTTAAGACGCTGACCTATCCAGCACCAGTAGCCACGACGGGGGTAGCCACGCAGATCAAGGCGACCAGCGCCACGCTGAACGGTACTTGTAATCTTCAGGGTGGTTCCGGGTCGGCTTGGTTTACATACTGGAAAACGGCCAAGCCGTCAACGGTCATAACTACGACATCGCAGCCTCTATTGGCTTCTTCAAGCCTGGTGGCGGTATCCCAAAGCATTAGCGGGTTGAGCAAAGGGGTGACTGCGTACACTTTCACACTAACGTGTGAGAACAATGGCGGGAAGGATATCGGGGTTCAATCTGCATTCCAGACGCTGAACCGATAGCAAGAGCATAGCCTGGGTTGAGTGTTTTTAGCGCAACCCAGGCGCTCTATGCAACAGTGCCACCCTCATTTGTCAAAATTTTTTCTCACGCAACCTCAATCGTTCGCCTAACCCAGATTTTACTGGTCGGGATTCCCGCACGTGGAACGAAAATCGCAGCCCAAGTGCATTCTGCTTAGTATGTAGTCAATCCAGATACCACCTAAGCCAGCGGTAAATTTCATGTACATCCGCGAATTGGTTACCTCTGTAGCTAGGCGGGCTAGCCGCATGTTGCATCTTGAGTGCGCCTCTGCTACGTTGCGGCCTTGTTTGAACAAGCCCTGGATTAATAGATGATAAAACTCGGATTAAATATAGATCACGTCGCCACCTTGCGTCAGGTACGCGGTACCCGTTACCCCAACGTGTTGCAGGCCGCCTTGATCGGCGAGGCGGCGGGGGCTGATGCGATTACCCTGCATCTGCGCGAAGACCGCCGCCACATTCAGGATCGCGATGTAGAAATTTTGCGCGACATGCTGCAAACCCGGATGAATCTGGAAAGCGCGATTACCGATGAGATGCTGGCTATTGCCTTGCGTACCAAGCCGCATGATGTGTGTTTTGTGCCGGAGCGGCGCGAAGAGCTGACCACGGAAGGCGGCCTGGATGTGCTGAAATATTTTGACAGTGTGCAGCGCGCTTGCGCGCGCTGTGCGGAGGCGGGCATTCGCGTGTCTTTGTTTGTAGACGCAGACGAAAAACAACTGGATGCAGCGCACAAAGCAGGTGCGCCTGTAGTGGAAATACATACAGGTAAATATGCCGATGCCGCCAGTGTGCCGCAGCAAGCGCAGGAATTGGCCCGCATACAACGCGCAGCGGCACATGCTCATGCCCTGGGTTTGCAAGTCAACGCCGGACATGGTTTGAATTACCATAATGTGCAACCCATCGTGGCCATTCCCAATATCTGTGAACTCAATATCGGCCATGCCATCATCGCCGAAGCATTATTTATCGGCCTGGAAGAGGCGGTGAAAAAAATGAAGGTGTTGCTGCGCGCATGATCTTCGGTATTGGCACCGATATTATTGCCTATAACCGCATGGCGGCTGTGCATGAACGCTACGGCGAGCGGCTGGCGCAGCGCATATTAAGCCCACAGGAATGGGCAGAGTATCAGCAGCATAAGCAGCCCGTGCGCTTGCTGATGAAGCGCTTCGCCGCCAAGGAAGCATTGGCCAAGGCGGTGGGCAGTGGTCTGCGCTATCCGGTTACGTTACAGCGTATCAGCGTGGTGCATGACGAGAGTGGCAAACCCGCTTTGGTGTTTGATGCGGAACTGAGCGCGCACCTGATAAAGTTGGGCGTGACCCACCATCATTTAAGCATCAGCGATGATCATGATGTAGCGGTTGCTTTTGTTGTTTTGGAAAAATGAATCTAAAAATCGTAGTTCAAGCCACAGAGAACACAGAGGACACAGAGATGATGCGAGCCTCCCACGTTTTTCATATTCGCCTGGAGGTAAGGGGGTCATTAAAGACCATTCATGGCTTTTCTCTGTGAACTCTGTGTTCTCTGTGGCCAATGCTTTTTTCAGGATGAATGAGTACCTCTGAGCCCATGTCCCCCCGCCTGCTGTTTATCCTGCTGCTCAGCGCAGCCGTACTGAGCCTCAGCCTGGCTTTGAGCAATGGCGCTTTGCCACTGTCCGTGGCTGAGGTCGCGCATGCGTTGTGGCATCCTGCCGATGGCATCGCCAGCGAAGTGGTGTGGCAATTGCGCTTGCCACGAGTGTTGGCCGCGTTTACTTGTGGCAGCTTGCTGGCCTTGGCTGGCGTACTGCTGCAAACCTTGTTACGCAATCCATTGGCCGATCCCTACATCCTGGGTATTTCCGGCGGGGCTGCCGTGGGCGCGCTTTCGGCCATGTTACTCGGCGTCGGTTTGGTACTGATCCAACTGTGCTCATTCAGCGGTGCGCTGCTGGCAATGATGGCGGTATTCGGCTTGGGTTTTCGATCAGGGGAAAGAAATGTTTACCGCTTGTTGCTGACTGGCGTGATGTTTTCCGCTGGCTGCGGTGCCTTGGTCAGTTTGTTATTGACGCTGGCACCCAGCGCGCAGGTGCAGGGCATGTTGTTCTGGTTGATGGGCGATTTATCGCACCCGCAAGGTTTGCCGCTGGCTGCTGGGGTGCTGTTGCTGGTGGGTACCGGCGCCATGATATTTTCGGGCGGTCTGGATGTACTGGCAGGTGGTCTGGATAAAGCAGCGGCCTTGGGCATCGCGCTAAACCGCTGGCAAATGGCGCTGTATTTTGCTGCTGCTGCATTGACTGTAATGGCCTTGCAATTGGGAGGCAGTATCGGTTTTGTCGGCTTGCTGATACCGCATGTGATTCGTTTGTTGGGAGTCAGCATACACCGTTGGCTGATTCCTTTATCCATATTATTAGGCGGCAGTTTTCTGGTTGCTGCCGATACCCTGGCGCGCACCTTGTGGGCACCGTTGCAATTGCCAGTGGGCGTGTTCACCGCTTTGCTCGGCGTACCGGTCATGCTATGGCTGCTGGGGCGGCGCGCATGACTTTGCAAGCCCATAATCTGACCGTAGCCATAGGCGGGAAAACACTATGCCACGATCTGGATATAAGCATCCGCCCCGGTGAATGCTGGGGAATTCTGGGTCAGAACGGCGCGGGCAAGAGCACTTTATTGCGCACCCTGGCCGGTTTACATCCGCCGCAAACAGGGGCTGTGAGCTGGCAAGCAGTTGCGCTGCAAAATTATACGCGGCGCGATTTGGCCCGACATCGCGCCGTGTTGTTGCAAAACGAAGGCGGGGAATTCTGGGGCAGTGTGCTGGATTATGTTTTACTCGGACGCTTCCCTCATCGCACGGCATGGTTTCGGTACAGCGCGCAGGACCATGCGATTGCGCAGCAGGCCTTGACCCATATGGAATTGACCGAGCTGGCAGCACGCCCATTAAATACTTTATCCGGTGGGGAACGCCAGCGCGCAGCAATAGCCCAAGCGTGGGCGCAACAAGCGCAATGCTATTTACTGGACGAGCCTTTGCAGCATCTCGATTTACGCCATCAAGCGCAAACCATGCAGATGTTCACGCAACTGCGCGAACAGGGATGCGCAGTGCTGATGGTGCTACACGATTTATTCTGGGCGCAGCGTTGTTGCGATCATGTGCTGTTACAGTTTGCTGATGGCCAGATCATGCAAGGCCCTGCCTCTGAACTGCTGACACGCACACATCTGCAAGCCTTGTATCAATGCAGCTTGCGCGAAGTGACCGGGGAGGGGGAACGCAGTTTTGTTGCCAGTGTATAATCCGGGGTTCTTTAAATATGCTCCTTCCCCTTCAAGGGGAAGGGTGGGATGGGGATGGGTGCTGCATCAAGCTTCCCCACCCTAACCCTCCCCTTGAAGGGGAGGGAATTGCTACTACTGTTCGAATTTAATGATAAAAAAATTATTTAAACGTGTATTTGGCCAATCTGAAACCGCCCGTATGGAAGGTAACTGTTACATTATTCCCTTTGATGTCCATGGTGTCAGCCAGGAGGGCATCAGTCCTGCTGCGCGTAAAGTGACCGATGGTTTGCAAGCGGCGGGGTATGCGGCTTTTGTGGTGGGTGGCGCGGTGCGCGATTTGCTGTTGCAGCGCAATCCCAAGGATTTCGATATTGCCACGGACGCTACGCCGGAAGAGGTGCGCCGCGTGTTTCGCCGGTCGCGCATCATCGGGCGGCGCTTTCGTCTGGTGCATGTGATGTTTGGCGAAGAAACCGTGGAAGTCTCCACCTTTCGCCGCATGATAGAAGTGGCAGAGGCGGAAACGGATGAACATGGACGGCTGCTGCGCGACAACGAATTCGGCGATCAGGAACAGGATGCGGCGCGGCGCGATTTTACCGCCAATGCCTTGTTCTATGATCCAGCCACGCAGGAAATTCACGATTACCACAATGGCTATGCCGATGTGCGGGCGAATACCTTGCGCATCATCGGTGACCCGGTGGTGCGCTACCGCGAAGACCC
>JAUSKS010000059.1 GCA_030646595.1 Gallionellaceae bacterium
AAGCAATGGGTTTTATCATTGCCCGGTGGCCAAGGCTGACCGTTCGCGCATGAACGTCCCGTTCACTCTAAAGGATAGCAATCTTGACGGTGACTTTTTGAAGCAGGCAGATGCGCGTGGTTTGCTACAACTCAAAGGACATCGCTCGGTCGGCGGTATGCGCGCTTCCATTTATAATGCCATGCCGCTGACAGGGGTGCAGGCGCTGGTTGCTTTCATGAATGAATTTGCACAAAGAAAAAATTAATAATGGCCAAGACTTTTCAAATCCAGACATTGAACAAAATTTCGCCCCTGGGCTTGCAACGCTTGCCTGCGGCCAACTATGTCATCGGCAATGATATTGCTGAACCGGATGCGATTCTGGTACGTTCGCACAATATGCATGACATGGTTATTCCAGCCAGCGTAAAAGCCATCGCGCGCGCGGGCGCAGGAACCAATAATGTGCCGGTAGCCAAAATGAATACACGGGGTGTGCCGGTATTCAATGCTGCCGGTGCGAATGCCAATGCGGTCAAGGAACTGGTGGTGGCGGGCATGTTGCTGGCTTCGCGCAACCTGGTTCCTGCATTGCATTTCACCGCCAGTTTAAAGGGCGATGATGCTGCCTTGCACAAGCAGGTTGAGGATGGCAAAAAACATTTTGCTGGTATCGAGTTGCGCGGGCGCACCCTGGGCATCATCGGCCTGGGTTCCATCGGGCGCTTGGTGGCGGATGCGGCCATTGGTCTGGGCATGCAGGTGATGGGTTACGATCCTAATATTACCGTGGATGCCGCGTGGGGCCTGCCATCGCAAGTCAAGAAAGCGCACAGCATTGAAGATTTGCTCAAGCACAGTGATTTCGTGACGCTGCATATTCCCCTGCTCGATGCCACGCGCGGTCTGATCAATGAAAAGCGCATACTAGCCATGAAGGCAGGCAGCGTGTTGCTGAATTTCGCGCGTGATGCGATTGTGGAGGAGGACGCGGTGCTGGCTGCAATTGCCAGCAAACATATCCATTGCTATGTATGTGATTTTCCTACGCACAAAAGCCAGGGCAATCCTGCCATCATCGCGCTGCCACATCTGGGCGCTTCCACGCAGGAAGCGGAAGACAATTGCGCCGTGATGGTGGCGGAGCAGGTGCGGGATTATCTGGAACACGGTAATCTGAGCAATACCGTGAATTTCCCCAATGTGGCCATGCCGCGCGAATCGGCATACCGCATTGCCATTGCCAATGCCAACGTGCCCAACATGCTGGGGCAGATTTCCACCAAATTGGCTAAGGCTGGCATCAACATCCATAACATGATCAACAAATCGCGCGGCGAGATGGCGTACACGCTGGTAGATACCGACAGCGCCACGCCGCCTGATTTAATCGCCCGTATCGCGGCCATTCCAGGCGTGTTAATGGTTAGAGATTTACCGCTGGCAAGCTAGGCTATGAGCAAGGAACTCAAACAATACCGTGCGCAAATAGATCACATTGATGATGATTTGCTCAAGCTGTTTAACCAACGCGCGGCGCTGGCGCAGCAAATCGGCCATCTCAAGGGCGAAGATGTAGTGCTGCGCCCGGAGCGCGAGGCGCAGGTATTGCAACGCATGGTCAGTAACAATCCGGGCCCGTTGCCCAAACATAGTGTCAGTGCCCTGTTTACCGAAATCATGTCGCACTGCCGTGCGCTGGAAGCGCCGCTGACTGTGGCTTATCTTGGCCCGGCGGGGACGTTCAGTGAAGCGGCAGTCATCCAGCGTTTTGGTCAAGCCGGCAAGGAAATCGCTTGCGCTTCCATAGACGAAGTTTTTCGCGCAGTAGAAAGCGGTGCCGCCAACTATGGCATGGTGCCGGTGGAAAATTCCACCGAAGGCGCAGTAGGCCGCACCCTGGATTTGTTGCTGCAAAGCCCGCTCAAGGTATGTGGCGAAGTGCTGCTGACGGTGCATCAATGCCTGCTGTCACAAGCCAGCGATATTGGTGGTGTGCAGCGCGTGTATTCGCATCCGCAATCATTCGGCCAATGTCAGGGCTGGTTGAATACGCATTTACCCAAAGCCGAACGCGTGGGCGTAGCCAGCAATGCGGAAGCGGCCATGCTGGCTGCGCAACAACCATTAACCGCAGCTATCGCCGGAAAAATTGCGGCGCAGCATTATGCCGTGCCGGTGCGGGCTGAAAACATAGAAGATGATCCGCGCAATACCACGCGCTTTCTGGTCATAGGTAATCAGGATGTAGCACCGTCTGGCAAAGACAAAACCTCGTTGGTTATGTCTGCGCCTAACCGTCCGGGTGCCGTGCATGATCTGCTGCTGCCGCTGGCACAACAGGGTGTATCCATGACCAAGCTGGAATCGCGCCCGGCGCGCGCTGGCTTGTGGGAATATGTATTTTTTGTAGACATCGAAGGCCATCAATCGGATATCAAAGTGGCGGCTGCGCTGGCTGAACTGAAGCAGGCTGCTGCCTTCATGAAAATCCTGGGTTCATACCCGGCAGGTCTATAGAACCAGCATGAATTATTCTGATCTGGCTCCGGCCTACATTCGTGCCATTGCGCCTTATCAACCCGGCAAACCGATTGCAGAACTCGAACGCGAGTTGGGCATCAGCGGTATCGTCAAGTTGGCTTCCAATGAAAACCCCTTGGGTGCCAGTCCACTGGCGTTAGCAGCCATGCATGCCGCGATAGATGATATTGCGCGTTATCCTGATGGTAATGGCTTTGAACTAAAGGATGCCTTATCCAAACAGTATCAGGTACCGCATGCGCAAATTGTGTTGGGCAATGGCTCCAATGATTTGCTGGAATTAGCGGCGCGAGCATTTCTGGCGTCAGGTGACAAAGTCGTCTATGCCGACCACGCGTTTGCTGTGTATGCGCTGGCCACCCAGGCGGTCGGTGCAACTGGAATTTCTGTTGCGGCGACTCAAGGGTACGGTCACGACCTGGATGCGATGCTGCAAGCTGCAATCGAGCATAAAGCGAAAATAGTTTTTATTGCCAACCCCAATAATCCCACGGGCACTTTTTTGAGTGCGGCAGAATTATTGGAATTTTTGCGGGTATTGCCGACAGAAATATTGGTGGTGCTGGATGAGGCTTACAACGAGTATTTGCCGGAAAATTTGCGCTACGATAGCGTAAGCTGGTTGCGCAGTTTTCCCAACCTGATTATTTCGCGCACTTTCTCCAAGGCATATGGCCTGGCGGGTTTGCGTGTGGGCTATGCGCTGGCGCACGAGCAGGTGTCGGACATGATGAATCGTGTGCGCCAGCCGTTCAATGTGAATAGCGTAGCGCAGGCTGCGGCTGTAGCAGCCTTGCAGGATCATGAATTTGTCCGGCAGACTTATGAAGCAAATTTGCGTGGTATGCAGCAGATCACGCTAGGTTTGACCGAGATGGGGCTGACATTTATTCTGTCGTTCGGCAATTTTGTCTGTTTCAAAATTGCGAACGCGGGACAGATTTATCGCCGTTTGCTGGAATTGGGCGTGATCGTGCGGCCTGTGGCCAATTACCAAATGCCGGATTATTTGCGCGTGAGCATCGGTCTGGAAGAAGAGAATAAAAAATTTTTGTCTGTGTTAGCACAGGCCTTAGGAGAAGCGAAGTGATTATAGTAATGGGTAAGGATGTCACCGATGTGCAAATCGGCGCGGTGGTAAAAAAGCTTAAGGATGCCGGGCTGGAGGCCAACATCTCGCGCGGGATTGAGCGCACCGTGATTGGTGCTATCGGCGATGAGCGTGTATTGAGCGAAGAAATGTTTACGCCGCTGCCCGGTGTGGAATCGGCGATGCACATCGTCAAGCAATATAAAATTGTATCGCGCGAATCGCATCCGCAAAATACCGTGATAGACATAGGCGGTATCCCGCTTGGTGGTAATCAAATTCAAATTATTGCCGGACCGTGTTCGGTAGAGACGCAAGAGCAAATGGATTTATCTGCGCAATATGTGCATGAGGCGGGTTGCCGTTTGATGCGCGGCGGTGCCTTCAAGCCGCGCACCAGCCCCTATACTTTTCAGGGCAAGGGTGTGGAAGGACTGGACATATTCCGCAAGGCAGCGGCCAAGCATAAGCTACCCATCGTCACTGAGCTGATGGATGCGCGCATGCTGGATACCTTTCTGGAAAATGACGTGGACGTGATACAGATCGGCACACGCAACATGCAGAACTTCGATTTGCTCAAGGAAGTCGGGCGCATCAACAAGCCGGTCATTTTGAAACGCGGCATGTCGGCTACCATTTCCGAATGGCTGATGGCAGCGGAATATATCGCCGCGGGCGGTAACCACAACATCATTTTTTGCGAACGCGGCATTCGTACCTTTGAAACTTACTACCGCAACGTGCTTGACGTGACTGCGATACCGGTGCTGAAAAAAGAAACGCATCTGCCGGTTATTGTTGACCCTTCACATGCGGGTGGTAAGGCGTGGATGGTGCCTGCATTATCACAAGCAGCAATCGCCGCAGGTGCCGATGGCCTGCTGGTTGAAATGCACCCTAATCCGTGCGAAGCCTGGTGCGATGCAGATCAGGCGCTGACTCCGCAGGAATTGAAAAACCTGATGGGCACATTGGGCGGCATTGCCAAGGTCATTGGGCGGACGTTGTAAAGAAGGGATTAGCGGAATAATGTTTCTACCCCCATCCCAGCCTTCCCCCTGCAAGGGGGAAGGAGCAAGAGCGCCGCTTTTGGGGGGCTAATGGTCGCAATCGGCCTTCCCGCCAAGTCCGATACCAAATAGAAAGTCGTCGAAGAAGTGCCAGAAGACGCGATCATCCTCACGCCCGTAATATCTGAACAGCATTACCGCACAGCCAGGACTTTTTTAAGCCAAAAGCGGACCCACTCCAACAAACCTACACGGACATTCAGCTCAAG
>JAUSKS010000064.1 GCA_030646595.1 Gallionellaceae bacterium
CGCAAGGTATCAAGGTTTCGCGCATTGCACGTGGATTACCGCTGGGGGGTGAATTGGAATATGTGGATAGCGGCACCTTGGCGCAAGCTGTACTGGAACGGCGTGAGGTAACAGGATGAAGGCGCCTATGAAAGAAACAGAAACAGTAGAACAACCGGGTGAGCGCTTGCAAAAAGTGCTGGCCCAGGCTGGCCTGGGTTCGCGCCGTACCATGGAAGAATGGATTGCTGCCGGGCGGGTTACGGTAAACGGAGAGGTGGCGGTGTTGGGCCGGCGTGTGCTAGAAGGTGATGTAGTGCGCGCCGACAAGCGCATTGTCCCTGTTAAAAACCAGGGCAGCAGTTTGCCGCGCGTGTTGCTGTATCACAAGCAGGAAGGCGAAATTGTCAGCCGCGATGATCCGGAAAAACGCACCAATGTTTTTGATAAACTGCCCAAGCTGCATGGCATGAAGTGGATTGCCATTGGTCGGCTGGATTTTAATACCAGTGGGCTGCTGATTTTCACTACTTCCGGGGACTTGGCCAATCGTTTGATGCATCCGCGCTTTGCGGTGGAACGTGAGTACGCAGTGCGGGTACAGGGTAGTATGACAGACGAGCAAATGCGGCAAATGGTAAAAGAGGGGATTACCCTGGAAGATGGTGTGGTGAAATTTGAAAAGCTGGTAGATGAAGGAGGAGAGGGCTATAACCATTGGTATTGCTTGATTGTTAAAGAAGGCCGTAACCGCTTGGTACGCCGCACCTTTGAAGCGCTGGGACTGACAGTGAGCCGCTTAATGCGGGTCCGCTTTGGGCTCATTAACCTGCCGCCGCGCCTGAAGCGTGGCATGCTGGCGGAACTGGGTGTGGGCGAAGTGACGGCCATACTGGATTGGGTGGATATGGGGAAACCCCCCGCCCGTCAGACCGACACTAAAAATTAACGCCTGACGCGTTACAATACCAGACAAAGTTTTCCGGATATAAGCAGAATGGAAGAAACTGGCAATAAAACCATCATATGCAGTGTGCTGTTTCTGGATATTGTGGAATATTCAAAAAAATCCGTTTCCGGGCAGATTGCCCTGAAAGAGGCTTTTAACGCTTTCTTATCCAGTGCAATTCAATTTGTGGCGCTAGAGGATCGCATCATTCTCGACACCGGAGATGGCGCTGCCATCAGTTTCCTGGGTGATATTGGCGATGCGCTCAAGGTGGCGCTGGCGATGCGCACTGCTTTGCTGGGTGCAACCTTGTCGCTCAATCCGCCATTATTGGTGTGCATGGGAATTAATCTGGGGCCGGTACGCCTGGTCAAGGATATTAATGGTCTGCCCAATATAGTAGGGGATGGCATCAATGTTGCGCAGCGCATCATGGGTTTTGCTGATCCCGGGCAGATATTGGCTTCACGCGCTTACTATGATGCTGTTTCGCGCTTGTCACAGGAGCATGCCGGTATGTTCCACTATGGTGGTTTGCGCACGGATAAACATGTACGCGAACATGAAATTTATGCCATAGGCTATGCCGGTGACCTGGTTGCTCCACAGCATGTTCAGCCATTAATTGCGCAACCGTCCGGCACCTTGAATTATTTATGGGCATGGACCCAGCAGCAAGGGCGACGTGCTTTTCAGCGCCTGGATGCCGGAATAGATTTTGCACAAATGGTTTTTCGACGCGCCACCTTGGTACAGCGTGCGCTATATATAGGCGCTTTGGCTATTCCTGTGGTACTCATTATTGCTGTGGCGGGCAAGAGCAATCCCCCGAATACGCTGGCAATACAGGTAGCGGTGCCTGCACAGCAGGTTTCAGCTGTGTCCGCGAGTGCACAAGCTAATGTTTCGGATATTGTAGCGACCACTACAGTAGCAGCATTGCCATCCACTGCGCTGATAAAAAGCAGACGCTCCACAGCGGAAAAATCTTACAATAAAAATGCGCGCACCCGTACCCTGGAAGAAACCCTCGCCCTTAACCCAGCAGAAGCGGCATTGGTGAGTCTGGCCATTACTCCTTGGGGTGAAATCTATCTCGATGGTAGAATGCAAGGCGTCAGTCCCCCTTTAGCAGAATTACAGGTTACGCCGGGAGAGCATGAAATTGAAATCCGTAACAGCAATTTCCCCCGGTATTACCAAAAATTCACGATTAAGTCTAATGGGAAAATAAAGATTAAACATAAATTTTAATTGGTGCAGGGGTGCAGTATGCCGCGCGTTCGCTTGATAGTATGTGGAATTCTGATGGCATTTTTGTTCACTGCTTGCGCCCTTAATAAAATTAATAGCGCGCCGCCGAGTGACCATGCTGAGCAAGATCTGGCCAAAGGCGTGAAAAATTATGAAGAGGGTGATTACGAAGCGGCCATTGCCATGCTACAACATGCGCTGCTGGATGGTTTGAAAAATAAAACAGACCAGGCGCGGGCTTACAAGTATCTGGCTTTTATCCATTGCACCTCCGGCCATGAAAAAAAATGTTCCGATGCATTTAAAAAGGCGTTTGAGGCGGACCCTAATTTTGACTTGCAAGCTGCAGAAGCAGGACATCCAGTATGGGGCCCAATATTCCGCAATATCAAAAATATTTTGCAATATAAAAATAATATCGTCCCCCAATAAAAAATATTGCTCCCCAGTAAAATCATTCCAACTCCTCCATCATGATCAGCCATTTAGGACGATATGAAATTGTCAGCGAGCTCGGTCAGGGAGCGATGGGTGTGGTCTACAAAGCTAAAGACCCGCTCATAGATCGCATCGTCGCCATCAAAACCATTAATCTGAGTCTGGCCCAGGAAGAAAAAGACGAGTACGAAGCGCGTTTTTATCAGGAAGCCAAGGCAGCGGGCCGCTTGAGCCATCCCAATATTGTTACCATTTATGATGTGGGAAAGAGTGAAGATATTGCCTATATCGCGATGGAATTTCTGGAAGGCCGCGAGCTGCGCAGCATACTCAATGATGGGCAAATGTTGCCCGTCATGCAAGTGATCAAGATTGTGACTCAGGTTGCGCAAGGTTTGGCTTATGCCCATGACAAAGGCATCGTGCATCGCGATGTTAAACCAGCCAACATCATGGTGATGACGGATGGGCATGCAAAAATAACTGATTTCGGCATTGCCCGCATGGCTTCTGCCGCAGTACGCACCCAAACCGGCATGGTGCTGGGTTCACCCAAATACATGTCCCCGGAACAGGTCATGGGGCGGCAGACTGATCAGCGTTCGGATATTTTTTCGCTAGGTGTGATGCTGTATGAAATGCTGGCAGGCCAGGTGCCATTCATGGGGGAGAACATCAACGCCATCATGTATCAAACTTTGAATGCGACACCTGCTCCGCCGGGGACTTTTAACCAGGCGGTACC
>JAUSKS010000090.1 GCA_030646595.1 Gallionellaceae bacterium
TTGCACCGTCAATCCAGATTCCGTACCCGCCTGCGCGTTAGATGCGACCGGTGCCAGGTTCGCCAAAGCGGGTGAGGATTTCAGTGCCACTGTAACCGCCACCCAATTTAACGGCAGCGCAACGCCCAATTACGGCAATGAGATCTCAGCCGAAGGTGTAAGGCTCACCTCCAATATCGTGCTGCCAGCGCTGGGGGTTAATCCTTTGTTAACTAATGCCAGCGTATTTGGTTCTTTCTCTTCTGGTGTAGCGACCGGCACCACATTCAGGTGGGATGAAGTCGGCATTATCACTCTCACCCCCAGCGTGGCGGATGGCGATTACCTTATTGCAGGCGATGTTACCGGCACCACCAGTGGCAATGTCGGACGGTTTTATCCTGATCATCTCCTGCTCACACAGGGGACGCTGACCAACCGCAGCCTCAGCGTTTGTGCCCCGGTTTCTACCTTTACTTATGCTGGCGAGCAAATGCAAATCGCGACATTCACCCTAACCGCTCGCAATGGAGCGGCCGCGCCAACTGTTAACTACAATACAGCCAACAGCTTTGCCAAATTTGATGGCAGCATCATAGGCAATTTCAATTTGGGCGCGGTAGATTTGGCGGACGCCATTGCGCCGCTAACAGCAACTGCGCTGACTGGCAGCTTGAATGGTGTTTCTTCCAGCGGCTCGTGGGTTGCGGGTGTAGGAACCTTCACCGTCAATTTAAGCTTGAATCGCGCAGCAACACCAGATGGTCCTTATGAATCTTTCAGTATTGGGACAGTCCCTACCGATACGGACGGTGTGCAACTGAACAGTTATGATGTGGATACTGATTTGAATGCCAGCAATGATCGTGGATTAATAGCGAGCGCAGGCAAAGTTCGCTTTGGCCGATTGAAGCTTTTCAATGCGCATGGTTCGGAGTTGCTGGGCTTGACTATACCCATGCAAGCGCAATATTGGAACGGTACGGAGTTCATACTCAACGGGAATGATAGCTGCACAGCAATTGCAGCAGCCAATGTTACCATGAGTGCTTACCAGCCTAACCTTACGGCCTGTGAAACCGCTGTCTCCGCCAGTGGGAATTTTAGTAGCGGGAAAGCAAATCTGCAATTGACTGCGCCCGGAATAAATAACAATGGCAGTGTGGATATGACTGTGAATTTGGGTGCTATTGCGTCAGGCACTACCTGCGCACCTGGCCCAGGTGTTGCAATAACAGCAAACCGCCCTTACCTGCAGGGCAACTGGGGAGGCAGCGCCACCTATGATAAAAACCCCACTGGCCGTGCCACCTTTGGCGTATACAAAGGGCGCGATGAGTTTATTTACTTGCGCGAGAATTATTAGCAGCGCTCTGGAAGCCGGAAATATTGGTTGGAGGCCTAAATAAATGTTAAAAACTAATTGACAACAAATAGTTATTGAATTACCTTCACGCCACTTATGCAGATGCCCACTCTGTCCAGCCTATTTAAACGGACCAATCGCAACGCCGGTTGGTTCGCTATTGGCATCAGTGAGCAAGGTGTGCATTGGGTGCGAATAAAAAATGTAGGCAACAGGCCGCAAGTAGCAATGTGTCTGTTCTACCCGGAAACCATTGTTACGCCAGCCACGCTGGAGAAAATGCGTAAGGATGCGCGGGTCGGAGGTTTTCAATTCACCACCGTGCTGACTCCAGGCGAATATCAGATGTTATTAGTGGATGCGCCCAATGTTCCGGTGGATGAGCTTAAAACAGCGATTCGCTGGCGCATCAAGGACACCCTGAGTTACCACATTGACGACGCGACTGTGGATGTGCTGCAAATCCCTATCAACAAATACGGCGGCGATCGCCCGCAATCCTTGTACGCAGTAGCCGCCTCCAATCTCATCCTGCAGAAAAAAATCGCGCTGTTTGAAAATGCCAAGATAGAACTGGGAGTGATTGATATTCCGGAAATGGCGCAACGTAATATCGCCGAGCTGTTCGAAACAGAAGGACGTGCCCTGGCCATGCTGGTTTTTGACGACAGTGGAGGGTTGCTGACCTTTACCTGTGATGGTGAATTATATTTGTCGCGCCGCCTTGAAATTACCCGTGGGCAATTGCAGGATGCAAATGATCAGTTACGTCAGCAATATCGTGATCGCGTAGAACTCGAGGTGCAGCGCTCACTGGATTATTTTGATCGCCAGTTCCATCACATTCCCGTCAGCCGCTTATTGATTTCAGCACCGGAACAATCCGAGCTGGTAAAAATGTTGTCTGCTAATCTGGATGTCAAGACCGAGAAGTTGGATATAGCCCAAGTGATGGATATTGAAGCAGTGCCCGATCTGGCGCAGGATGAATTTGTTGCCTTGGCGCTGCCTGCGTTGGGTGCGGCCTTGCGCCATGAAAGGCGAGCGCTATGAGGAGACCACTAAAAATCCAGATTTCATCCCAACTGCTGCGTTGCGGAAGAAATTTCTTGCTTACATATACCCGAATATGCGGCGCTGCGAAATTTTTTCCGCGCCTTGCATTTGGGCGAACTCTGAATTTTTAGAGGCATCCTCATGAGCCAGCAGATCAACCTGTTCAATCCAGTTTTCCTGAAACAGAAAAAATATTTTTCTGTGCTAGCTATGGTACAGGCATTGGGCTTGGTTATATTGGGCTCGGCGGTGTTTTATGGATATGCGGTTTATCAAGTTAAGCAATTAGCCAAGCAATCGGATGATACGGCCAAACGCTACACGACGGAACAAGCTAAATTGGCGCGCTATACCGCTGAGTTTTCGCCGCAGCAATCCAGCCAGCTTCTGGAAGAAGAGCTCAAAAAAATAGAAGCGCAAGCTGCCGCACAGCAAGAACTCATTGAAACTTTAAAAACCGGTGCCATCGGCAATGCCAGTGGCTATTCAGAATATTTGCGCGCTTTTGCGCGGCAATCGGTGCATGGTTTATGGCTGACCGGTTTTGCCATTACTGGCGATGCCGTGCAGATGAGCTTGAGTGGTGCAGCGCTCAATCCAGATTTGGTGCCGGCCTATGTGCAGCGCTTGAATCGGGAAAAAATAATGCGCGGTAAAGCTTTCGCCGCCTTGCAAATGCAACAGGCTACGGTAGATAAAAATAATCCGACGTCGAAACGTTACATCGAATTTACTCTGCAATCAGTGGAAAAGGGCAGCACCCCATGAGCGCCATGAATAATAAAATGCGGCAATACTGGGAAACAGCCAGCGCCAAGATGGACAACCTCGCCTTGCGCGAGCGTGTACTGTTATTTGCTGCTGCTGCATTTTTACTGGTATCGCTGGTGAATATGCTGTTCCTGGATCCTTTGCTGGCACAACAAAAAAGATTATCCGCGCAAGTCGTGCAGCAACAGGAAAAAATAAAGGAAATCCAGGCCCAGATCGAAGCCTTGATGCAGGCCAAGAAAGAAGATGCCAATGCACCACAACGTATGCGTATTAGCCAACTCAAGCAACAATTGGTGGATGGGGATACTTATCTGCAAAGCCGTCGTGACCGCCTGGTGCCGCCCGACAAAATGGCTATCTTGCTGGAGCAGGTACTTAACAAGAATGGCCGCCTGCAATTAATCAGCTTGCAAACTTTGCCGGTAGCGCCGCTGGTAGAAAAAGCAAATAAAGACGCGCATGTCATTGCTGGAGCAGCACCTGACCAGCAGGTATATAAACATGGTGTGCAAATTACGGTAAGTGGTAATTATCTGGATCTGTTGCAATACCTCACTGCACTTGAGCACTTGCCGGTGCAAATGTTCTGGGGCATGGCTAAAATGAATGTGGTGCAATATCCTGCGGCAGAGCTGACGCTGACCCTTTATACTTTAAGTCTGGACAAGATATGGCTGCTTGTCTGATAAGAATATTGCCTATGATGCTGGGTGCATTTGCTGCTGCGGCAGGGGCGCAAGAATTACGTGACCCGACTCGCCCGGCTGCTGAAATAAGCATGCCGTCAGCAGTGGAGGGGCAAGGCAGTGTGGCAGCAAGCAGCGGCTTGCAATCTATCTTTATCTCGCCGGGTCGCCGTGCTGCTATTATCAACGGCAAGACCATAGAGTTAGGTGCCAAATATGGTGAAGACAAACTGGTTGAGGTCAATGAACATGGTGTGGTATTGCAGGGGAAGCAAGGGCGGCAGACCTTGGCTTTATTTCCTGGGGTGCGCTTTAAAATAAAAGCGACGGAATTGTCTGATAAAAATGTGATACCCCAGCCCAAGAAGAAAACCAAAAAAACGAAGCGCAACAAACAGCCCGCTGAGCAAGCGATTGAACATTCCGAGGAGGAAAAATGAGGCGTAGGCTATGGATACTGTTATGGGGGGCGTGGGCATTGGCTGGCTTGACGGCTTGCGCCACACCAAGTTCAAAAAATACCACAGCGGAGGCCATCCGCAATACCATGGATAGCGCAGCGCAGGAAAGCGCAACAGCGAGCAAGCCAGAGGCGGTAAATAATGCACTGCTGCCACCGCTTACCGTGGAGATGCCTAAAATAGATGGCAAACCACTGGAATCCAAGTTTGATGTAACGGTCAATAATACGCCTGCCAGCCAAGTGTTTCTGGCTATCGTTTCCGGTACGCGCTATAGCATGATGGTGCATCCTGATGTGGTTGGTAATATCTCGGTCAACCTCAAGGATGTTACGGTATTCGAGGCGCTGGAAGCGGTCCGTGAATTGTATGGTTATGAATATAAGTTGGACGGTACGCGTATTTATATTCAGCCGATTTCGATGCAGACTCGAATTTTTCAGGTCAAT
>JAUSKS010000105.1 GCA_030646595.1 Gallionellaceae bacterium
CGTAATCACGCCCGGGCAATTCGGTCCGATGAGCACCGTTCGCTTGCCCTGCATCCGGTAGCGTGTGCGCAGCATATCATGCACCGGAATGCCTTCAGTGATGCAGATCACCAGATCCAGCCCTGCCTCCACCGCCTCATCAATCGCCGCAGCGGCATAGGGCGGCGGCACATAAATCACGGACACTGTCGCGCCAGTTTGCATCTTAGCTTCGGCTACTGTGTTGTATATTGGAATGCCTTCATAGCTCTGTCCAGCTTTGCCCGGCGTAACGCCCGCCACAAAACACTGCGCGCCGTTCGCATAATTCTTGCAATGCAGAGTATGAAATTGGCCGACTTTGCCGGTCATGCCCTGGGTCATGACTTTGGTATTTTTATTAATCAGAATAGACATCAGTGACTCCCCGCTGCCGCAACTACTTTTTTTGCCGCGTCTTCCATATCGTTGGCAGAAATAATCGGCAGGCCGGATTCGGCCAGAATCTTTTTTCCCAGATCAACATTCGTGCCTTCCAGCCTGACCACCAGCGGCACGGCCAGATGCACCTCTCTGGCCGCTGCCACCACGCCTTCGGCAATGACATCGCAGCGCATGATGCCGCCAAAAATATTCACCAGAATGGCGCGCAAATTTGGATTTTTCAGCATCAGCTTGAATGCCTCAGTCACTTTCTCTTTGCTGGCCCCTCCACCCACATCCAGAAAATTGGCCGGGCTGCCGCCATACAGTTTGATGATATCCATGGTCGCCATGGCCAACCCGGCGCCATTCACCAGACAACCAATGTCGCCATCCAGCGCGATATAACTCAGATCAAATTTTGAAGCCTCAACCTCAGCCGGGTCTTCCTCATCCAGATCACGTAACGCGACAATTTCAGGATGACGATACAGCGCATTACTGTCAAAATTTATTTTTACATCCAGCGCCAGCACCCGCTGATCGCCTGTTAGCACCAAGGGATTAATCTCTGCCAGCATCACATCTTTTTCCACAAAAGCCCGGTACAAGCCTTGCAAACAAGTACGCGCCTGATCTAACACGGTATCGGGCAGGCCGATACTGCGTGCCACGGCATCCGCTTCCTTGTCACTTAATCCGCTGGCCGGATTGATCCATACCTTGTGAATTTTTTCTGGTGTGTGCGCAGCAACGGTTTCGATCTCCATGCCGCCTTCGCTGCTGGCCATCAACACCACGCGCTGCTGGCTGCGATCTATCACCATGCCCACATAATATTCCTTGACGATCTGCATGCCTTCTTCGACCAGCAAGCGCCGGACTGGCTGACCTGCCGCCCCGGTCTGATGCGTCACCAACTGCATGCCTAAAATTTTAGTGGCGTATTCGCGCACCTCCGGCACACTGCGCGCCACCTTGACCCCGCCGCCCTTGCCCCGCCCCCCTGCATGAATCTGCGCCTTCACCACCCATGCTGCCCCGCCCAACTCGCGCGCTGCTGACTCTGCTTCATCCACACTGAAGCATGCCACCCCATGCGGAGTCGGCACACCATATTGTCGGAGAATTTCCTTGGCTTGATATTCGTGAATTTTCATGTCTGCTAAATTATTCCCGGCTAAATGCGCACTCTACATAGGTGCAGGAACGTAATGTTACCGAATTATCTTGAATGGCATGACTGATTATATAGCCAAGCAGATCGGAAGCAAGGTAGCAGCAATATCTATGTGCCTTAAATCAGGGCTTTTGCTGGGGTCCATTAAGGAATATAATACACATCAGGAGGTGTATATGCGAACTAATATTGTGATTGACGACCAATTGGTGGCAGATGCCATGAAGCTATCCGGTGTCAAGACTAAACGCGAAGTGGTGGAATTGGCTTTGCGTCGGCTGGTAACTTCCGCCAAACAGAAAGACATACTCGACTTGGTGGGACAAGGCATGATCGCGCCGGACTATGACGTGCGTACCGTGCGCTCACGCATGGGCACTCGCCGTGATCCTGGTTGACAGTTCGGTCTGGATAGACCTGCTGCGTGATATAAAAACTCCGCAAACGCTTGCTCTGCGCGAGTTACTACCCCGGCGCGAGGCAGCAGTGACGGCAGTAATTTATCAGGAAATTCTGCAAGGTGCGTCCACACCTGAACGCTTTACCAAGCTCAAACGCTATTTCCGCACACTACCATTCCTCAATCCTGCCCATCTGATCGAAACATGGGAGGCAGCAGCAGAACTTTACATGCGCTGTCGCCAGCAGGGTTACACTCCGCGCAGTCCACATGATTGTCTGGTGGCACGCATTGCGCTAGAGCACAAGACCCCCCTTCTCCATGATGACCGTGATTTTGAAAAAATAGCGAAAGTGGAGCCGCGTCTCAAATTGCTTCGACTAGTATGATCTTGGCACCAACCGCGCCAACTTGCGTTGCAAAGTGCGGCGATAGCCAAAATAACCCACCTAAATGTAAATGCCGTGGCCTATGTCTACACGTAGCAAAAATCTCTTGACGTAAAAAAGGCCCGCATCGCTGCAAGCCATATGGGTAACTGGTGCCGCTTGTCGGATTCGAACTGACGACCTACCGCTTACAAGGCGGTTGCTCTACCAACTGAGCTAAAGCGGCGATGGTGCATGATACGATATTCCTAGCAAGCCTAACAATAGGAACACCGCTTAAACTGTGGTAGGTCGTGCCAGATTCGAACTGGCGACCAACGGATTAAAAGTCCGCTGCTCTACCGGCTGAGCTAACGACCCACATCTTTCATTATCATCCCTAAAGATGTGTGCGCGCATTATACGGATTTAGCTCTTAGTGTCAACGAAAGTGCGCGTCATGACACGTCGCGATAGCGCGTCGGATCAGCTATTCCAGACGCCCGGAAGCCTGCACGGCGCAAGCGGCAAGAATCGCATACCGCACACGCGCGGCCCTCGGCATCGGCTTGGTAACAGGATACGGTCAAACTATAGTCCACATTCAATTGCGTACCGAGTTTGATGATGTCGGCTTTGGATAAATGCAATAAAGGGGTATGCAAGGTTAGCGACTTTCCTTCGACTGCTGCCTTGGTGGCCAGATTGGCCATCTGTTCAAACGCCGCAATATATTCGGGGCGGCAATCCGGATAGCCGGAATAATCGACTGCATTAACGCCTATGAAAATATCCTGCGCTTGCAATACTTCTGCCCAGGCCAGCGCCAGCGATAGCATGATGGTGTTGCGCGCCGGCACATAAGTCAGCGGGATGCCCGGTGCTGATTGTTGCGGCACTGCAATGCGCATATCGGTTAATGCCGATCCGCCGAAACGGGTCAGGTCCACATGCATGGTGCGTTGTTCCACTGCGCCCAAGGCGATGGCAATACGTTGTGCTGCGGCCAATTCGGCGTAATGGCGCTGACCATAATCCACCGTTAATGCATAGCAAGTATGACCTTGCTGCTGAGCCAAGGCCAGCACCGTGGCGGAATCCAACCCGCCGGATAACAGCACAACCGCGTTTTTCATTTATTTTCCTGGCTGGCCGCCCCACAATAATTTATGCAACTGCACTTGTAGCCGCACTGGCAAATTATCACGCAATATCCAATTGGCCAGCATAGTAGGGGATAATTGATCATGCGCAGGAGAAAATAATACCGGGTAATTTCCTGCCAGGTCGCGCTCGTGTAACACTTGCTTGGCCCATTCGTAATCAGGCTCGTCGCACAGGACAAATTTTATTTCATCATGCTGCTGCAACAGTGCGAGGTTGCTCCATAAATTTTTGGTGGCTTCGCCAGAGGCTGGGGTTTTGATGTCCAGCACCTTCATCACCCGTGCATCTACCGCGGATACATCCAGGGCTCCGCCAGTTTCCAGGGATACTTGATAGCCTGCATCACATAAGGCACGCAGCAAAAATACACAGTCTTTTTGAGCCAATGGCTCACCGCCAGTCACGGTGACATAAGGCGTTGGGTAGCGTGCCACTTCCGTCAGGATTGCTGTGATCGCCATGTTCTGCCCGCCACTGAAGGCATAGGCAGTATCACAATAAGTGCAACGCAGCGGACATCCTGTCAGGCGCACAAACACGGTCGGCAAGCCAACGCGGCTGGTTTCGCCTTGCAGGGAATAGAAAATCTCGCTGATGCGCAGCGAACCGCTGGCAGAGTATTGGGCCATGACAACACTGCCCTATTTGATAAGCGCCAGGCGCTTCTTGGCATTGTCAGCCAATTCGGTGCCGGGATATTTGGCGATAATTTGCTTAAGTGTTTTGGTAGCGCCAAGCATATCCTTCATCTCTTGCTGGCAATCTGCAATGCCAAACAAAGCGTCTGCCACCTTGGGACTGAAGGAATATTTGCTCACTAAGGTCTGATAGCTGGCCAATGCATTCTTGTAATCTTTCAATACAAAATAGGCGCTGCCCATTGCATAGTAGGCATTGGGCACATAGACCGATTCGGGAAATTTTTTCAGGAATTCCTGAAAAGAGGGAAGAGCATTTTGAAAATTACCCGCTTTGAAAAGACCATAGACCTTCTCATATGCCCGATTCTCCAGCGCGGGATCATCCGTTGCTACAACATTCGTTATAACGGGTTTATCCTCTTCCACAGGAGCAGCAACTGCTGCCGTTTCCAAACGGCGCAGCCGAGTATCCAGGTCCACATAAAAATCTTTCTGCCGTTTTTCCGCATCCTGCAAATTATGTACCAGCTCTTCATTCTGGCCGCGCAATCTGCGCAGTTCAGCCGTCAATGTCTCGATCTGCGCTTGCAGATCGAGTAGTGACCGGGTTTGCTGCTTGCTGGTTTCTGTTTGTTGCTTGTTGCTTTCTACCAGCTGGGTAAGGCGTGTCTCCAGTTGTTGTATCTGGTTGTGTGCTTCATCATCGGTGAACAAGCCCGCATGGGCTTGCCCCCCCACAACCAAGCACACTCCCAGCAGCAGGACGCGCAGACTCATTTATTACTTCAAAAAGTAGAGGAAATCAGCGCGGCGATTTTGTGCCCAGGCAGCTTCGTCATGACCGGTTGCCTTGGGCTTTTCTTCACCATAGCTTACTGTTTCAATCTGGCTGTCCTTAGCTCCACCTAGAATCAACATCTTTTTCACGCTATCGGCACGGCGCTGGCCCAAGGCCAGGTTATATTCATTGCTGCCGCGTTCATCGGCATGGCCGATCAGACGCACCTTGCGCTCAGCATGTTCACTCAGGTATTTGGCATGCGCCATGACGACTGGTTTGTCGGAATCCTGCACTGCTGATGCATCATAGGCAAAATATACACTGCGTTTGGCCAGCAAACTGGTTGTATCATTCAGTGGATCAGTAGTCACCTCTGCCGGGGCCGGAGTAGCCACAGCAGGTGTTGAAGTTGGGGCCGCAGCCACAGGCGCTGAGGCTGTTTCGGCAGCTTCCTTGGGCTTGTCACTGGCGCATGCAACCAGAAAATTTACCAGCAATACACCAATTATAAGTTTTTTCATTATTAATCCTTTCACTCAAGTTACTGTTTCAAAAATGGGCCCCATATTGGCTCACGAATATCTCCCACCTGGGAGAACATCTTTTGTTTGACCCTGCCATCGCTAGAAACGGTGGCTAATATACCACGACTCTGTGCTGCCGAGGCAAACAGGATGAGCTTGCCATTAGGTGAGAAGCTGGGCCGTTTTTCCCATCCTCCTTCGGTCAACAACTGCATTTGCTTGCTTTGAAAATCCTGAATGGCAATATAAAAACGACCATTATTACGGTGCGTAAATACAAAACTTTTGCCATCCGGATTATAGCGCGGCGAAAAATTATTGCCGCCTTCGAAGGTCATTCTCACCGCAGCTCCGCCATTGGTCGGCATCTGGTAAATCTGTGCGCTGCCGCCACGATCAGAAGTAAACAACAAGCTTTGTCCATCTGGTGAAAAATTTGGTTCGGTATCCAGTGTTCCCCCAAAAGTAATACGGTGTAAATCGCTGCCATCCGGGCGCACCAAGTAAATTTGCGAGCTATTGTCACGAGTCAGTACGATGGCCAACTGCTTGCCGTCCGGTGACCAGGCTGGTGCGCTATTGCTGCCGGGAAAATTGGCCACGATCACGCGCCGGTTAGTTAACAAAGATTGCACATATACAACCGCGTGCCCTTGCTCAAAACTGACATAGGCCAATTGATTACCGTCCGGCGACCAGGCCGGCGACATGATAGGTTCAGTAGTAGCCAGCACAGTCTGTTCACCAAAACCATCACTGTCTGCCAGCACCAACCGATTGGCATTCCCTTGTCGGTTAACATAAGCAATACGCGTACTAAATACGCCTGCGTCACCAGTCAGTTTTTCGTAAATCATATCGGCAATACGATGTGCGATAGCGCGCAACTGAGTATCTTTGGCTGAGACTGCCTGAGCGATCAACTCAGTCTGCTTGACCACATCCAGCAAACGGAATTTCACTTCAACACGACCGCCCTTTTGCACTTCCACGCCGCCTATGGCCAGCGCATCCACGCCGCTCCAATCGGCATAGACCACCTCGTGCAGTTTGTGCGGTGCCTTGCCCGCCGGATCAATCAAGCGGAATAAGCCACTGCGCGTCAAATCAGCGGCCACCACTTCGGCAATACTGCTGGCAATTTTCGAGTCGCCCGCAAAGGGTACAAGGGCAATGGGAATCTGGTTTTCGCCGGCACCGATGATCTCAATATTCAATACCGCATGAGCGGGCAATGCCATGCAAAACAGGGCTAACAACCCTACACCCCAGCAACTCTTGTTACCAACCATAGTTTATTCCTTAGGACTAAATTTGAGATGCAACTCGCGGAACTGGCCAAACAGCGCGACATCAGACGGCAACGGCAGTGGCTGTGCCTTGAGTATGGCGCGTTCCACGGCATTATCATAGGCTGCATCCCCGCTTGGCTTGGATAATTTCGCATTCAATACCGAGCCACCGGGCAACAGCGTCACATCAAATTCCGCCAGCGCATTATCCGGCACATCCGGCGGCAACACGATATTGCGACGTATTTTGGCGACAATTTTAGCAATATGTTCATTCACAATTTTGCCGATGAGCGCCGCTTGCTCGGCACGGATCCGGGCCTGTTCCGCCTGCGCACTCTGCGCTGCCTGCATCGCTGCCAGTTGCGCCTCGAGGGCCGCCCTATTTTCTCTGGGGGGCATCGCTGGTGGAGCAGGTTCTATCAGCTTGGGTGCAGATGATTTAACCGGTGGCTTTTTTTTATCCGCCAGCGCTATATCCACCTTGGGTGGCAAGGCAGGCCGCAGTGGCTCAATGCGTTTGGGCAGCTCAACAGGCTTGATCACAGGAGGGGGCGGGGCAACGGGTGCGGCCTGGGGTGGCGCTACTTGCGCAGGCGGATTTATTTCCGGCAAACTGTTCCAGATATCCACCACCATACCTTGTGGCGGCTGTGCCTGCCAATGAATGCCAAAATAAAGCAGCAAAAAGAACGCGCTATGTACCGCCAGCGCCAATATTCCGGCGGGTAACTTGTACGGCTCGTCATATATCATTGCGGACATCTATTCCTTGCTCTCCACCAGCAAGCCGACCTTCCTGATCTGCTGCCGCTGCAACACATCCATGATGTTGATGACTTCCTCATAGCGCACATTTTTATCAGCTGAAATCACCACCGGCTGATCCTTATTCAGCGCTTGCTTCTGTTTGATCAGTGCTATCAATTTTTCGCGCGATACATCCTGTTCCTTGCTGTCCTTGCTCAGATCACGCAAAGCCAGGCTGGCATTTTTTTTAATAATCACTTCCAGCGGAGCCACTGGCGGAGCCAGCGATTTACCAACACTGGGCAAATCAATCTGTCCCGGATTCATCAGCGGCGCGGTAATCATAAAGATCACCAACAGCACCAACATCACATCAATGTACGGCACAACATTGATCTGGCTCATCGGCAAATGGGCAGAGCGACGCAGATTACTCATGGCTGGCGTTGCAACACATTGGAGAATTCTTCCATGAAACTTTCGAAGCGCGAAGACAGCCGCCCCACATCATGCGCATAGCGGTTATACGCCACCACCGCAGGAATGGCCGCGAACAGCCCCATGGCTGTGGCGATCAGCGCTTCGGCTATGCCCGGTGCCACATGGGCCAGCGTAGCCTGGCCAACATTGGACAAGCTGCGGAACGCATTCATGATGCCCCACACCGTGCCGAACAACCCGACATAAGGACTGACCGAACCCACGCTGGCCAGAAAAGACAAATGTGCTTCCAGATTATCCATCTCGCGTTGATAAGTAGCACGCATGGCACGGCGCGTTCCTTCCAGCACGGCGCTATTGTCCACGCCCTGTTTTTTCTTTAACTTAATAAATTCGGCAAACCCGGCGGCAAAAATACGGCCCATGCTGCCTGCATCTTGATGTGCCGCAGCCACTTCCCGATATAACTGGTTGAGATCGGAATTATTCCAGAATTCCTCCTCAAACACCTTGCTCTGCTTCACAGCCAGGCGCACGGTAAACATTTTAAGAAAGATATACCACCAGGACATCAACGACACCAACAGCAACAAACCCATCACCAGTTGCACCAACACACTGGCATTTTGAATCAGCGGTATAAACGACAAATCATGGCTTACTTCCATCTCATCCCTCTTTCCATTGTTCCCGCAAAACATCCGGCACACTCACCGGCTTAAAACCTGCCACTGTTACGCAAACCAGATGAATTTCCGCAGTCATTAATATTTCCTCGCCGCGCCGCACAGATTGCAGTAAGGTTACCCGGCTGCGCCCGACTTCCTTAAGCTGCGCGCTGACTGTCAGCATATCATCCAGCAATGTCGGCTTAAGATAATCCATTTGCAGTGAGCGCACCACAAACACCACGCCGAATTCTTTCATCAACCCGGCATTGCTATAACCATAACACTCTCGGAGCCATTCTGTCCGTGCGCGCTCAAGAAAGTTCACATAACTGCCGTGATAGACCACTCCGCCTGCATCGGTGTCCTGAAAATAGACGCGGATGGGTAAAGTGAAGACTTTCTTACTCATACTCTATCCTCTTTTTTCGCCGATGCTGCATCTTCCAGCAAAGCGCGATCCCGCTCAAGTTCGGCGCGCAATTCTGCTTCACTGGGCAGAAGGGTTTGATACTTGCTGGCGAACAATTGCGGCTTATCGGCCAGCGCAGAATACTTCGCCACCGCCGCATTGCGCTCCGAGCACAGGATCAAGCCGATGGTTGGATTGTCGCCCTCGCCGCGCTGCTGTTCGTCGAACACGCGCACATACATATCCAGTTGCCCTACATCCTGATGCGCCAGCTTGCCGACCTTGAGATCAATCAACACAAAGCATTTCAGCAGGTAGTTGTAAAACACCAGATCAACAAAGAAGTCATCGCCCTCCACCTGCAAGCGCTTCTGCCGCGCCACGAAGGCAAAACCTTTGCCCAGCTCCATCAAGAATTGCTGTAAGCGGTCAATCAAGCCTTGCTCAATATCCTGTTCATATAGCCCTGCATCCGGCTGAACGCCCAGGAACTCCAGCACATAAGGGTCGCGAATACAATCGCGCGGATCAGATGATGCTTCGGTGGCAATTTTATTTGCGGCCTCCTCCCGCACACCCTCCTGTTTTTGACTGCCCAGCAAGCGTTCGTAATACAGCGTGGAAATCTGCCGATCCAGCGCCCGTACACTCCAGTTTTGTGTGGCTGTTTCGTTGGCATACCAAGTACGCGCAGTCTTGTTTTCCACCCGCATCAGGCAGCGATAATGCGTCCAGGTTAATTCGCTACGCAGTGAGTAGCGAATCTCATCCCAAGAGAAATTAAGGAAAAATTGCCTGAAATTGCGCAGGTTGGCCAAGGTAAAACCCTTGCCGAACTCCGCCGTGAGCCGTAGCGAAAGCTCGTGCAATACCGCCTTGCCATATTCCGCACGCCTCTCCCCACCCTGCTCATCCTCGACAATCAACCGCCCAATTTGCCAATAGGTTTGCACCATTGCAGTGTTGACGGTCTGCCGCACCTGCGTCCGTGCAGACAGTAGGATGTCACGTGACCGTTCGATAAAGAGCGTAATGCCCGGCACTTCACGGGCGTTTCCAGCAAGACGCGTTTCGCGTTCTAAAAGCTTCCAATGTTGCACTTTACTTGGCGATTCGAGACTTTGCGCGTTTGGGTTTTATGGCAGGTTGAGCTACAGGCTCCTGTGCTGGAACTACTTTGATCAGGAGGCGAGGGCCAATGATTTCTCCTTCCTCAGTTGTCGCTATAAGCCTCAGAGAATTAGGCTTGTCAATGGCGAATGGAGAAAAGGCAATTGCAGTACTGACCAATTTCCGCGTGGCGGTATCGTCAAAAATCAGCCCGGCTTCTTCAAAACTTTCCTTCGAAATTTCCAAGCGAGCTAATTCCTTATCATCGTCCTGAACGATCCGCAGCATCAGTGATTTGAAGGGCCTTTCTTTTGGAGTCCAAATTGTTGCAAATACACACAACTTGGGTAAAACAACGGGTGCCAGCGGAACGATGATCTCGCCTTGGTAGCACCCCATAAATGACAACTTGCCACCTACCTCTTGCCGGATATCGTCGCAAAATATTGCTGTCAGAAAACGGGTATCATTTTTTTTCATTTTTCCTCCTCGGGCGAAATTGCCTGCATAACGGTGTCCACTGGTACATCAAGCACTTTTGCGAGTTTCCTTACCGTGCTGACTTGTGGATCAACGTTGCCAAGTTCAAGCCGTGCAATGTAAGACTGGCTGGTACTGGCTCTTTTAGCGAGTTCTGCTTGCGACCAACCTTTTTTTAGGCGCAGTAGCGCGATTGATGAAGGCTGGCTACTGTAAAATGATTTCGCTACCCAATGCCGACCTTTGGCAATCGCTTCCGCTGCATCACTGGTCTGCTCAAACTCGGCGACCAAATCATCAATGTCAATGGCACCAGGAAGCAGCATGGGTTTCGCAGGCGCAGGGAACTCCGCAAAAATCACCCTGCTCGGTGCTGTGCTGGTTGGTTGCGCATCAAAAACCTTAGTGGATAGTGATTCCAAGGTCTTTGTAGGCTTTACGGATGCGGTTTGTGATTTCATGATCGCTTTTGTAGTCAAAATCTCGATGAACAATGGCTAATACGTAATATTGAAGCGACTTTGGCTCGTAGGCATAAACTATTCGATAGCGCAAACTACCTCTGGGTTCTATCCAAACCTTCAATCGCCAAATATTGAAACCGATATTCCAAAACTCATACCACTTGCTCACATGGTATGCCGCTGTGTGGTCGGCCCCAAAATCGTGATCCAGAAACGAATCAATGATTTTTGGATCATGCTTGGCTTGCTGAAGCAGAGCCGCCACTTTACCGGCCGCGAACCGATCACTCAACATCAGTTGCCGCAAGTCATTAGCAGCATCAGGGTGAATCGATAGTGTCGGCACGATACCCAATTAGGTATTGTTCGTCAAGTTGAAAGTTGCCTTGCTGTCTCGCAGTTGCATATCGCGCAGAGTGGGCATCTGGTGCTGGTCTATGGTGTCAATGACGCGTGGCATTTTTTCGATTATCTCTTTCAGAGTTTACCAATGATATCGTAGGCGCTCACGGAGCCAGAGCTTTCATGAATTGATCGGCGGTGACGATAGGGCAAGCAAACTGGTCCGCAAGACTCAGCAAATCCTGGTCGCCACTCACCAGATAATCCGCCTTTCCCACGACGGCAAGTTGCAGAAATGGCAAGTCGAATTTATCGCGGCAAGCAGGCGTGGCCGGTAGTTTGGCGGGCATACGCACGGTGGTGCAGTAAGGCAGATAGTCGGCCAGCAGCTCTTGCTGTTCTTCTGTAGAAAGTTTGAATTTCGGATAGGCGAGTACGCGGATTAGTTCTGTGGCCGTGACGCTTGAAAGAAGCGGCTGACAGCGCGTGCCTTGCCAGGCATGGCGTAATGGCGTCAGCCGCCCTTGGGCAAAAACCAATGCCGATAACACCAGATTGGTATCAATGACCACGCGCGGCGGACGTGGAGTTCGGGTCATTTCTTGCGTGGTATTTTAGTTGCAGAAGATTTCCGCGCCCATGCCACCGCATCGGCAATGTTCTGTTCGCTCAAGTCCAGCTCGGCCAGCTTGGCGCGCACTGCGTCACCGCGCTGTATGCGCACCGGAGTGAGTACGATTTGCCCATTGCGGGCTTCCACGTCGAAGTAATCAACCGGGCCCACGGCAGCGGTCACGCTCTTGGGCAGGGTGAGCTGATTTTTCGAGGTCATTTTGGCAAGCATGCCATTCTCCAAAAGTAAGGAATTCTTACTTTATGCTTTTTGCTGTGAACAATCAAGCAGCAGTTTATTGCCTGCTGTTCACACGTTATGGATTTTCATCCCACAATTCCTTGGTCAGTTGGCTGCGCGGCTGCGCCAAGCCAAAATGCTTATAGGCATTGGCGGTAGCAATACGTCCACGCGAGGTGCGTTGCAAATAGCCCTGCTGAATCAAATACGGCTCCAGCACGTCTTCGATGGTGTCACGCTCTTCCCCTATCGCGGCAGCAAGATTATCCAGGCCAACCGGGCCGCCGGTAAATTTCTCAATCACCGTCAGCAATAATTTTCTGTCCATCACATCCAGGCCCAATGCATCTACATCCAGCATGGTCAGCGCGGCATCTGCTACCTGTTGTGTAGCCTCGCCTTGGGCGCGTACATCGGCATAATCACGCACCCGACGCAGCAAACGATTGGCAATGCGGGGTGTACCGCGCGAACGCTGGGCGATTTCCAGCGCGCCTTCGGGCGAGATCGGCATTTCCAACAAGCCGGAAGAGCGGGTCACGATGCGCTGCAATTCGCTGGTGGTGTAAAACTCCAATCGCGCCACGATGCCGAAACGGTCGCGCAGCGGGTTGGTCAGCATGCCCGCGCGCGTGGTCGCGCCTATCAGTGTGAATGGCGGTAAATCCAGCTTGACCGAGCGCGCTGCCGGGCCTTCGCCTATCATGATGTCTATTTGATAATCTTCCAGTGCGGGGTACAGAATTTCTTCCACCACAGGGGAGAGGCGATGTATCTCGTCTATGAACAACACGTCGTTCGGTTCAAGGTTGGTCAAGAGTGCTGCCAGATCGCCCGCACGTTCCAGCACCGGGCCGGAAGTGTGGCGCAGATTCACACCCATTTCGCGCGCGATGATATGTGCCAGTGTGGTTTTACCCAAGCCGGGCGGGCCGAACAGTAATACGTGGTCGAGCGGCTCTTTGCGTTTGCGTGCGGCCTCGATAAAAATTTCCAGCTGCCCGCGTATCTTTTCCTGGCCTACATATTCATCCAGATGTTTTGGCCGCAACGCGCGTTCCAGCACCTCCTCCTGTTTGGATTCAGGCGTAGCGGTCACTATTCGACCAGAATCTGGGCGCGGCTCGGTGGTGAGATTATCGTTGTGGATCATAGTAGTCAGTTTTCCGCGCTGATTGTATTACGGACATCATTGAAACAAACGAAAATCAAAAGGAAAACTCCCATGCGAATTGATTTTAATTTTTTTGGTGTCACGATGGGCGGGGTTAATCAGATAGTTTTTCGTGTGCGGAACAATCGCGCTGGGTACGGCCAGCAGAGCTGAATTCGACTCCCTTAGCCATTTATCCCCTATCGCTCTGGTCATATCTAAAAATTTACGCCAATCAGGGTCAATATTTTCCTCTTCAACCTCAGCGATGGGAAGGCTATCTGGAACCGCTATCCTCAACAACTGGTATGAGTCGGGCAAATGATCTACGTCATCAAGTTCAAGATGAACCAGCACTTCCAATAGCGCTGAGGCAGGAGAGCTGGCCGTGTACACAACCGACACCCCAGCATTATGCCAACGCGCCGATGCCCGCAAACCACCTTGACCAGACAAATCCAGGTAGTTGCTGATGCGCCAAACAATCACGCAAAGAAACCTTCATCAATTTGAACCAGCGCTTCTTCGACCAAGCGGCTGCCTACATCCGTGGCCAGCATTTCGATAGGGGTTTCCCCCTCGAAACGCTTCATCGGCTGACGCAACCAATTCATCGCTTTATCTTTGTTGCCAAATACCGATTCTGTTTGCGCAACAACACGGGCCAGGCGCACCGCACGATCTGACTCTTCGACCGTCAACCTCTCCGCATTGGCGCGGCGATGAGCTAATGTTCTTGGCGGGGCAATCAGACCAATCTCTTGCTTGGTCACTCCTTCGGCCAGCAAACGATCAATCACACTGACCGGAAGCCGGTTATGCACTAATTTAACCACCTCCATGTCACTGGTCAGCCCACCCTGAACGAGCAACACAGAAAACAAGGAGCGTTCACTGCGCAACCGTTGTTCACGAGCCGTATAAACCGCCTGAGGGGACGCCACTTTATTCGCACCATGGCCTTTAGCCACCGCAGCAATGTTAGCCGAGCCAGCCTGACCGGCAAGTTTTCTAGCTGCGGTTTTAGATGCAGCCTGGGCCCCGGATTTGGCTGTGAATATGGATTTATGAGTTGACATGACGCACCTCGTTTTGGCAAATTGCCATAACTCTATAGGCAAATTGCCAAAAACTCAAGTGTACCCGGATGATCTATCAACGCATCATCCCGGCGCACACGGCTTCATGATTTAGACAAAAGCTTGAGTGCTTGGCGTATGCCATCCGAAACATTGGTATCTTTAACTAACTGCTTGGCTGCCCAGTCGGCCTCTTTTTCGTTGTAACCCAGTGCCAGCAAGGCATTCACAATATCATTACCGAATAATGCAGTCGTTGCACCCTGTACACTGGTGTCCGCCATGACAAATTTGCCCTGCAATTCCAGCAACAAACGCTCGGCGGTTTTCTTGCCTACGCCCGGAATTTTAGTCAGCCGTCCGGCTTCCTTGTTCGCCACCGCAACAGCCAGATCATTCAAACTCAGGCCAGATAGCACAGACAGCGCCAGCTTCGGCCCCACCCCGCTAATTTTGAGCAATTGACGGAAGGCGACACGTTCTGCGTTACTTAAAAACCCGTACAGCAAATGCGCATCTTCGCGCACGATGAGTTGTGTATGCAATACCACTTTCTCATGCAGCGCGGGCAGGTTGTAGAAAGTGCTCATAGGCACATCCAGCTCATACCCCACGCCTTGCACGTCCAACAAAATTTGCGGCGGATTTTTTTCCAAAAGGATGCCGGACAATCTGCCTATCATATTAATCTGCCTTTTTTCACGCGATATCCTGCCGTTGCCAATGCGCCCAAGCCTTGTCCACCATGTGCATGACAAATCGCGCAGGCCAATGCGTCTGCCGCATCCGAGCTGGGTGTGCCAGACAATGCCAATAGCCGCTGCACCATATCCTGTACCTGCTCCTTCTTGGCATGGCCATTGCCCACCACCGCCTGTTTCACTTGTAACGCAGTGTATTCCGCCACCGGTAATTGCGCCAACACCGCCGCACAGATGGCTGCACCGCGCGCCTGCCCCAGCATCAGGGTAGATTGCGGATTGACATTGACGAATACTTTTTCGACGGCCACTTGCTGCGGTTGATACTGCGCGATGACCTCGCGCAAGGAATCGAGTATGGTTTTGAGACGATCCGGCAACTCACCCCCCGGAATTTTTATGCAGCCACTGGCGACGTAAACCAGCTTCTGCCCTACCTTGTCCAGTACCCCAAAGCCGGTAATACGCAGGCCGGGATCAATGCCGAGGATGCGCAGCGAGGTGTGGGTAGCGTGAATCATAAAACAGGATCGAGGATCGAGGATCGAGGATCGAGCGAAAACCATTGCTCCGTTGTTAATCTCAATCCTCGCTCCTCGATCCTCAATCCTCACCCATCACCGCATTGGTATAAACTTCCTGCACATCATCCAGGTCTTCCAGCGCATCCAACAGCTTCTGCATGCGCACTGCATCATCACCGCTCAGTACTACTTCATTTTCCGCCTTCATGGTCACTTCCGCCATTTCTGGTTTGAATCCGGCGGCTTCCACGCGCTGTTTCACAGCCATGAAATCATAGGGTGCCGTGATGACTTCGATACTGCCATCTTCATTGGTCAGAATATCTTCTGCACCTGCATCCAAGGCAACTTCCATCAACGCATCTTCATCTGTGCCCGGTGCAAATATCATTTGTCCGCAATGCTTGAATAAAAATGCGACCGAGCCATCTGTACCGAGATTGCCACCAAACTTGGTAAAGGCATGTCGCACATCGGCCACGGTGCGCGTTTTGTTATCCGTCATGCACTCCACCATCACCGCCGCGCCGTTGATGCCATAGCCCTCATAGTGCAGTTCCTGATAATCCACACCGTCCAGCTCGCCGCTGCCACGCTTAATCGCGCGCTCTACGTTATCCTTGGGCATGTTCTGGTCGTAAGCTTTTTCCATGGCCAAACGCAGGCGTGGATTGCTGGCCGGATCGCTATCCCCCAGCCGGGCTGCTACCGTAATTTCTTTGATCAAACGCGTAAAAGCCTTGCCGCGTTTGGCATCCTGCTTGCCTTTGCGGTGTTGAATATTTGCCCATTTACTATGCCCTGCCATAATTTTCCCCGATGTTTTACAACCCCAATGGTGAATTGGTTCTTTCAAAAAAGTGGCGCAATCTTATCATTTTTAGCGGGCCGTACCCAAAAGCGCGCGCAAAGACGGCCTTAATATGTGAAAATGCTAACCACACATCTAGAAAGGCAACAAATGGCCCAACCTAATTTCCAATTCGAAAAACGTCAAAAAGAATTAGCTCAAAAAAAGAAAAAAGAAGACAAAAAACAGCGCAAGCTGGCAGAAAAAAATGCTGCCGCGGCTCAACCAGAGCAATCTGCAGACCAGGACACCGAAGTTTGAACATGTGCGCAGCCAGAGTTTATTTATTGCTGGCCAGCCTTGCTTTGAGCGGCTGCGCTGCAACTCACAACACCAACGACCCGCTGGAACCCCTCAATCGGGGTGTCTATTATTTTAACGACAAGGTGGATAAGGCGATCATCAAACCCGTGGCCCAAGCCTACAGCGCCGTCATGCCGCAACCGGCGAAAAATATGGTACACAATTTTTTTTCCAATCTGGATGATGTGCTGGTCACCATCAACGACTTGCTGCAATTAAAATTTGTCCAGGCTGCATCAGATGGTACGCGTTTTGTGTTCAACTCAACCTTCGGTGTGTTAGGCCTGTTTAATTTTGCCGACCGCCTGGAAAAACATAATGAAGATTTTGGCCAGACCCT